>DPWD01000231.1:0-253 GCA_003526465.1 Hyphomonadaceae bacterium | reverse complement strand
AAGAAAGCGACATAGGCGAGCACGGCGGCGAGCGTGAGCGTCCGGATCGGCATGTGCCGATCGCGCGCCCCATCGGCCCAGTAGGCGATCGCGGGCCCGACCAGAATGCGCGCGAGCTGCGAGAGCGACAGCACCGCGCCGATTTCCGCGCCAGCCAGGCCGCGCTCGAATTCGAGCCAACGCGGCAGGAACACCATGATGACCCCAGTCGACGCGAACAGGCACGACATCACCAAAGTGACGCGGGCGGCGG
>DPWD01000139.1 GCA_003526465.1 Hyphomonadaceae bacterium | reverse complement strand
GTCGGGAAACGAAATGCGGCCAGAGCCTTGAATCTGTAAGTTGTACACGTCCACTGGATGCGCCCATGCGAAAGCCGCGCCCGGCGCGGGGTTGAGTTCGCCGCGGCGCGGGTACGGACGCACCTCGTTGCCGACAATCTGGCCGGTGAGTCGACGCGGCGCGCCGCGCAGGGTTTGGTCGTCATAAGCCTCGGCGAACGCGGCGATATCCACGCTCACGAGATCGCCGGGACGGCGCACCAGCGGCGCCGAGAAGTATGCGTCAGGCGCCCGCCGCGCTTCGATGATCGGCTCATAATAGGCGGTCAAACGCGCCTCGCCCCCACCTTGCACCAACCTCGGGATGAAGTGCGTCTCAAAGAATGCCCGCTCTGCGCCCGTCACGCCAACCGCCGCCGCACACGCCGCCGTCCAATCCGCGACCGTGCCGCCATAGCGCCCTCCCCCAGGCAACGCAGCATCTTGCGCGCGGGCGCGTCTGCCTTCGCAAGCGCGCGTGAACGCCAGCAGCGCCGGCGCCAGATCGGCGTCAGCCCAGCCTGGAAGGCGTTCAAACGCCGACGCCGCCAACGCGAACTCGGCTGCTTCGGCAGGCCCCCTCGTTGGCTGCCTCGGCGTGGAGGCGCACCCCCAAAGAAGACTGGACGCCAAAACGATCAGGATGAAGCCGCGCATTAGTCCTCTCCCTTGCGTTCGCCTGTTTACCGCCATCGGGTTCGGGGCGCACCAGTTTGAAGCCGGCGGCGTTATGCGATGTTTTTGTTGCAAGCGCCGGCGCCGGGGAGTAATTTCGACGGACTTATACTAAGTTTGAGCATAAGGGTGGGTTTAGCCCTTCTCGCGGGGCAAGCGCACCCCATATATGCTCCGATTGAGTATAAATGCCCGTTCTGGGCGTTGGAGCCGTCCCATGGCCCGCATTATTGACGCTCCCTTGACCTCGAACGATGGCGGCGGCTGCGATCCCCGCGCACTGCACGGCGCTTGGGGCGGCCTGAACGCAGCGGCGGCGCGGGGCCTTGCCTACACCCCAGAAGTCAAGGCGAAAACCGACGCCTTGTACGAGCGCGTCGCCCATGTGGTGCCGGCGTTCGAGTGGCCGGCCTACGCGCCGCTGATCGCAGCCATCAACGACATGAAGCGCGCCAAGAACGCGATCGTGCTCGCGCACAATTACATGACCAGCGAGATCTTCCATTGCGTCGGCGATTTCCGCGGCGACTCGCTGCAACTCGCGCGACAAGCGGCGAGCACCGACGCCGACATCATCGTGCAGGCCGGCGTGCACTTCATGGCCGAGACCTCGAAGATTCTCGCGCCGGAGAAAACCGTGCTCATCCCTGATTTGCGCGCGGGCTGCTCGCTTGCGGCGTCGATCACCGGCGCGGATGTGCGTCTGATCAAGCAGCGTTATCCCAGCGCGCCGGTGGTCACATATGTGAACACAAGCGCGGAGGTGAAAGCCGAAAGCGATGTGACTTGTACATCCTCCAATGCCGCCGCCGTGGTGGAATGGGCCGCGCGCGAATGGAACACCGACCGCGTCATTCTTATCCCCGACGAATACCTGGCGAAGAATGTCGCCGCGCAGACCGGCGTGAAGATCGTCGCCTGGCATGGCCGCTGCGAAGTGCACGAGCGCTTCACCGCCGATGACATCGCGGAAATGCGCGCCGCGCATCCGGGCCTGGTCGTGCTCGCGCACCCCGAATGCCCGCCCGAGGTTATGGCGGCCGCCGATTTCGCCGGCTCGACCGCCGCATTGCAGAACTACGTGATCGAAAAGCAACCGGCCAAGGTCGTGCTGCTGACTGAATGCTCGATGAGCGACAACGTCGCCGCCATGGCGCCCGCGGTGGATTTCATCCGGCCCTGCAATCTGTGCCCGCACATGAAGCGCATTACGCTGGAGGGCATCTACGACGCGCTCAACGAAATGAAGCACCAGGTCGTTATACCCGAGGTCGTGCGCGTGCGCGCCAAGCGCGCCATCGACCGCATGCTCGCTCTGCCCAAGGAGAAGCCGCGCGCCTTTGATGTCAGGCGCGCGCCGGCGGCGGTCGAACTGGTCTGATCGCCCCATTGCCGCCCCTTTCCGCGAGCAACAGAAATGCGCAAAGCGCACAAGCGCGCAAAGGGACGACGCATGAGAAAACTGTTGATCGCGGCGGCGCTTCTTGGATTGGCGAGCGCGACGCCCGCGCTGGCGCAGAGCGCTTCCATGGACGGCGTCTACGCGTTCCAAACCGAACCCTATGGCGACGAGCAGTTCGCGGTGTCGATGAGCGGAGCGGCGATGGTGCGCGGGGGCCGCGGCAATCTCGCGATCCGCATTACGGCCAACGAGATGATCGTGGAACGGGCGAGCAAGCGATCGCGCATCATCACCGCGCACCAGAATTGTCGGGGCGAACGCGACGGCGCGCAGATCAGCGTGACTTGCGAGATGGCCGAACCGCTGGAAGGCTATACACCCGACACGTTCCTGCTGCAGCCCGGCGAGAACGGCCAATGGGCGGGCGTGATCAATGGCGCCTCGCAAGTGACGTTCGCGCCGGTGCGGTAAGAGAAATAATCCCCCCTCCCCCTTGCGGGGAGGGGGTGGGGGGTGGGGGTTCGGCGCCGTGATCGGGGAGTTCGCGCTTCTGCAACTCATCCCGAAAGAACACCGCCGTCACCCCCCTCCGGCTCGCATGCGCTCGCCACCTCCCCCGCAAGGGGGGAGGGACGCTGCCTGCCCGCACCGCGGCGCGCTCGCTTGCTATTTTTGAATGCAAAACCCTGCCCTCGATGGGGGAGCGGCATGCGCGCTGATTCAAGTTTGAGCCAAACGCGCCTAAGCACCCAACTCGCAACGTAGCGCCCTTGCTCCCAAGCCCGTGCTAGTGTGTAAGGGCGCCAGCAAGGAGGACTGCCCCATGACTTTCGACGAAATCCTGAACCGGTTTTCCAGCGGCGGCGTTACCGTGCCGGGCAAGAAGGTGAAGTTCGATTTTGGCGACGCCGGCAAGATCTTTCTCGATGGCGGCGCCGGCAAGGTGTCGAGCGAGGATGCGGCCGCCGACACCACCATCAAGGTGAAGCTCGAGGACTTCGTCGACATGGCCGGCGGCAAGCTCGACCCGACCTCGGCATTCATGCAAGGCAAACTCAAGGTCGAAGGCGACATGGGCGTGGCAATGCAATTGCAGAGCGTCATGGCCAAGCTGCGCGGCTGAGCAGCATGGCGTTCGTTCGCGTTCCTGGCAACGATGTGCCTGAAGGTGCGGAGGAGCACTGGATCGAGGGAAGAGGCGGGATCAAGGTGCGGGTGCTGTCCGCGCCTGCCGCGCGCGCGCCAGCGCGTGGATCGGTCATCGTCGCGCCTGGGCGCACTGAATTTATCGAGAAATATTTCGAGGTGATCGGCGAGCTGCAGCGGCGCGGCTTCGCCGTGCTGTGCATCGATTGGCGCGGTCAGGGGCTTTCCGGGCGCGAAATCGAAAACAGCGTCAAGGGTCATTTCGTCAGCTTTGACGATCCGGTGAACGATCTGGCCACCGCGCTGAAGCTATTCGCGGACAAGCTGCCCCGCCCCCGCATCGGTCTCGCCCACTCGATGGGCGGCGCGATTCTGTTGCGTGCGATGCAGACGCGGCGTGTTGAATTGGATGGCGCTGCGTTTTCCGCGCCGATGTGGGGCATCGCCAGCCTGAACAAATTCGCCAAACGCTACGCTTCGTTCATGACCTCGGTGGGAGCGGGGGGCATGTTCGCGCCGAGCGTGGACACAAGGTGGAAGCGCGAGCCGTTCAAGAACAATCCGGTCACCAATGACGAGGCCCGTCATGCGCGCTGCCAGGACTTGATCTCCCAGGAGCCGCGCCTGGCGCTCGCGGGGCCCACGTTGGGCTGGGTGGCCGCCGCGGGGGGCGTCATCGAAGCCATCGCCCAGCCTTCGGCGTCCGCGCATCTGCGCGTTCCGATTTTGGTCGCCACTGCCGCGGAAGAATTGCTGGTCGACAATGCGAGCCATGATCGCGTCGTCGCGGGGCTTCCCGACGCCGTGCACATCACAATCCCCGGCGCAAAGCACGAAATCCTGATGGAGAAGGATGAAGCCCGCGCGCAATTCTGGGCCGCGTTCGACGCCCTGGCCGCGCGCGTTGCGCCGGCGCACGCCTAAGCACAAGAAAAATAGGAGGCCGACATGGCTGGAGAATTGGCGCTCGTCACTGGCGGTTCGGGCTTCATTGGCGCGCATTGCATCTTGCAGTTATTGGCCGCGGGATATCGCGTACGAACGACCGTGCGCTCGCTTTCGCGCGAGAGCGAGGTCCGCGGCATGCTCAAAATTGGCGGCGCCGAGCCGGGAGAGGCGCTGAGCTTCGCTTCCGCCGATCTGATGAGCGATGCGGGTTGGGCGGAAGCGGTTGCTGGCTGCGCCTATGTGCTGCACGTGGCTTCGCCCTTTCCGCCCGCTGCGCCCAAGCATGAAGACGAGTTGATTGTCCCCGCGCGCGAAGGCGCGCTGCGCGTGCTGAAAGCCTCGCGTGACGCCGGCGTGAAAAGAGTGGTGTTGACCTCGTCCTTCGCCGCTATCGGCTACGGTCAGAAACCGCAAACCGAACCGTTCACCGAAGCAAACTGGACCAACCCCGAAGGCGAAGATGTGCGCGCCTACACCAAGTCCAAGACGCTGGCCGAGCGCGCGGCCTGGGACTTCATCGCACGCGAAGGCGGCGCGCTGGAGCTCTCGGTGGTCAATCCCGTGGGCGTATTTGGCCCGGTGCTGGGCCCGGACTACTCGACCTCGATCCTGCTGGTGCAGCGTTTGATGGATGGCGCCCTGCCGGGCTGCCCCAACCTCTCGTTCGGGATTGTGGATGTCCGCGACGTGGCCGACCTGCACTTGCGCGCAATGACGAGCCCCGCCGCCAAGGGGGAGCGCTTCCTGGCCGTGGCTGGTGATTTTCTCACCATCCAGCAGATCGCTCGTGTGCTGAAAGCGCGCATCGGCCGCGCGGCGCGGCGCGCGCCCACAGCCGTGCTGCCGAACTGGATGGTGCGGCTGGCGGCTGCTCGCGATCCGGCTGTCGCGCAGATCGTGCCCGAACTCGGCAAGCGCAAGAACGGCTCGAACGCCAAGGCGCGCAACGTGTTGGGCTGGGCGCCGCGCGGCAATGAGGAGGCGTTGGTGGCCACGGCTGAAAGCCTCATCGCCCTGGGGTTGTTGCGAGATTCTCCAAACAAAGCGGCCTGAATGTCAAAAGCGGCCCCGGCTGAACGTCAACACAATGACGGCATGTCGCCGACTGGAGCCTGAAGATGCGCTATATGATCCTTATTTACGGCAAGGAATCCGATTGGGAGAACGTCTCCCCCGAGCGTGCCGGCGAAATCATGGGCGCCTACAATGTCTACACCGCCAAGCTGCGCGATGCGGGCGTGCTGGTTTCCGGCGACGAACTCAACGTCGTCGCCACCGCCAAGAGCGTGCGCGGCATGGGCGGAACCCAAGTCGTGGACGGGCCCTTCGTGGACACCAAGGAAAGCCTCGGCGGCTATTATCTGATAGAGTGCGCAAACGATGCGGAAGCGCTCAGCTGGGCCAAGCAGGCGCCGACGATGATGCATGGCGGGGGCGTCGAACTCAGGCCGATCATGGTGCGGTGAACGAAGCGCGGCTTGCCGAGCGCGTTGCGCGCGAGAGCTACGGGCGGCTGCTGGCTCTGCTCGCGGCGCGGACACACGATGTCGCCGCCGCCGA
>DPWD01000031.1:3076-3713 GCA_003526465.1 Hyphomonadaceae bacterium | reverse complement strand
GGCCCCCGCGCCGTCCTCGCCGTCCGCGACGGCGGCGGCTGTCGCCATCGGCGGTGTCGGCGCTGACTTCGTCGGCGCTTTCCTCTTCTTCTTTCTCAACCTCAGCTTCGTCGTCTGGCTCATCGGCCTCGATGACAGGCTCGGGCTGGCGCCTTTGCCGTTGGTCGGATTCCGGGGCTGCTTCGTCATCGTCGCCGCGCATGTCGGCGTGGGTGTGAATCTCAAAGTCTCCAGGCGCGAGATTAGCGCCGGCGAGAACACGGACAGAAACCCGATTGTTGGTCTCGAGCGCGGCGATGGCGNNGTCGCGCTTCTCGTTGAGCAGGTAGAGTGCGACGTCGGTGGCGGCGCGCGCCTCAAGGATGGCGCCCCTCTGCTTGACGCTGATTTCATCCAAGCTGCGCAAGAGCGCAAGCGCGGCCGATTCAACCGAGCGCACGCGGCCTGCGCCTTCGCAATGCGGGCAGACGTGGCTGGTGCCTTCGAGCACGCCAGTGCGGCGGCGCTGGCGCGAGAGCTCCAACAGCCCGAAGCCGGAAATCTTGCCCATCTGCACGCGCGCGCGGTCGAAGCGCAGATTGTCCTTCATCCGCTTTTCGACGGCGCGATCGTTCTTGTTCTCCTCCATGTCGATGAA
>DPWD01000031.1:2127-3017 GCA_003526465.1 Hyphomonadaceae bacterium | reverse complement strand
CGCGTGGCGCGACCGGAATTGACGTCGATGGCGACGAGCGCCTCGGCCTGGTTGATGACGATATAGCCGCCGGACTTCAGCGTCACGGTGGGCGAATAGATCGAATCCAGTTGCTTCTCGACGCCGTGCTTGGCGAATATCGGGCTGGTGTCCTTCCAGAGATGCACCCGCTTGGCGTGCGAGGGCAAAAGCATGCGCACGAAATCCTTGGCCTCCTTGTAGGCGGCCTCGCCGGCGACGTGCACTTCATCGACGTCCTTGTCGTAAAGATCGCGGATGGCGCGCTTGACCAGCGAACTCTCCTCATAGATCAGCGCCGGGGCGATCGATTTCATGGTCTCGTCGCGGATGGTTTCCCAGGCGCGCGAGAGATATTCGTAGTCGCGCTTGATTTCGGTTTTGGTGCGCTTGGCGCCGGCGGTGCGGATGATCAGGCCTTGGCCTTGGGGCACCTCCAGCTCTTGGGCGATCTTCTTGAGCCGCTTGCGATCGGTGACTTGGGTGATCTTGCGCGAAATGCCCCCGCCGCGCCCGGTGTTGGGCATCAGCACGCAATAGCGCCCCGCGAGCGAGAGGTAGGTCGTTAGCGCCGCGCCCTTGTTGCCGCGCTCTTCCTTGACCACCTGCACCAGCATGATCTGGCGCCGGCGGACCACCTCCTGGATCTTGTAGCGGCGGGTGAGGATGCGCCGGCGGCGCTCGTCGAGCGCTTCTTCGTCCTCGTCAGCACTTTCGGATTCAGCTTCCGCGGCGGCCAGCTCGGCCTTGATCTCGTCCTGGTCGGCGGACGGGATAGCGTAATAATCGGGGTGAATTTCCGAGAACGCCAGGAAGCCGTGGCGATTACCGCCGTACTCCACAAACGCCGCCTGCAGCGACGGCTCAACGCG
>DPWD01000031.1:1875-2058 GCA_003526465.1 Hyphomonadaceae bacterium | reverse complement strand
GCGGCGTCGATCAGCATTTTCTTTGCCATCTTTATGGGCTCCGTGAACGCCGCGCGCGCGGGCCCCAGGGCTCCGGTGTGGAACCGGGCGGGCGGGGCGGCGTAATGTCGTGGGTGAGGGATGGCCCGCCGCCGCGCCCTCGCGCACGGCGGCTTTGGGGCCTCCGGCTTCGAGAATGAGTGA
>DPWD01000031.1:0-1789 GCA_003526465.1 Hyphomonadaceae bacterium | reverse complement strand
TTGCGGGTCATATTTGGCTCCGAATTTGCGACCGCCTCTTGAATTGGCGGCGCTTACGCTCCGGGCGGGACGCACGTCCTTATGGTCCATGAGCGGGCGCCGCCCTCTTGCAAAAGGGGTGGCGCACCGCGGTCCAAGACGCCTGTCCGCGTAGCGGGAGCGCGCCGGGCGCCCTTGGGGACCTCCCCTGACGGCGCGCGCGGCGATGGCGGAACCTTTGCATGAATTTGTGAACGAAAGAAAGCAACCAATCGCGGCCAACGCAGTTTTGAGGCTTCGGCCGGGGTCCAAAGCGTTACTCCAGTGTTCACCTTTCTTTTCAACCCGATAGCAATTCCGGTTTGGTAACTTCCACCGGTCCCATGCTTCTTTCCCGTCGTTCCCTGATCCTGGCTGGCGCGAGCGCCATATCCAGCGCGGCGCTGGCCGGGCCCGCTTGGGCGGATGTTCCCGTCTCGCTACGGGGGATAAACTTGGTTGCCGTTGGCCAAACGGTGCGCCTCTCCATGGCGCTGGACCGTGCCGCGACATACAGGACAATGTTCCTATCTACACCCGACCGGTTTGTGATCGATGTCGCCGATGCCCGCTGGGCGCTTCCGCAGGGCGGCACTGGAAGCGGCGCCGGCGTCGGTGTGGTCAACCGATACCGCTTTGCACCGCGAGAAGGCGGCGTCGCCCGTCTGGTGCTGGATTTGGCGGCGCCATCGAGACTGGCGCGGCAGGAGCGTGTTGGCGGCGACCAGCCGAGCCTAGTGTTTGATTTGGCGGCGAATACGCCGCTTGCCGCCCCCGCGCCTGTGCAGGTGCCTGGTCGCAACCCGGGCCCGCGCGTGGTGGTGATAGACGCCGGGCACGGCGGGCGCGATCCAGGCGCAATTGGCGCTACCGGCGTGTTGGAAAAGGATGTCGTGCTGGATGCCGCGCTGCAGTTGCGCCAAGCGCTGCGGGCGAGGGGCTACCACGTATCGCTGACGCGGGATTCCGACCGGTTCGTGCCGCTCGAAGAGCGCGTGCGCTTCGCCCGCGCGCAAAGCGCCGATCTCTTTATTTCCCTGCACGCTGATTCCCACAGCAACGCCGAATCCCGGGGGGCGGCTGTTTACACGCTGTCGGAGCGGGGGGCGAACCGTGCCCAGGGCATGATCGCGGCTCAGGACTGGGATCTGGATTTGGGCGAAGCGCCCCACGATGCTTCGATTGGCGACATTCTGGTGGATTTGACCCAGCGCGAGACCACCAACCGCTCAGCCCAGTTCGCGCAGGCGCTGCTGCCCCGGCTTGGCGAAGTCTCCCCATTGCTGAGCAACAGCCATCGAAACGCCGGGTTTTTTGTGCTGCTGGCGCCGGACGTGCCTGCGGTGCTGGTGGAAACCGGGTTCCTGAGCAACGTGGCTGACGAGCGACGCCTTGCCGATCCCCGGGCGCGCCAAGCGATGGCGGAGGCCATGGCCGGCGCTGTGGATAGCTACTTTGCCGGGCAGCAGCTTTACGCCGCGCGCGCCTAAAAGCGGCTCGATTTCTAGCCGAGAGTGGATAGTGTCGCCGCGCCTCGCCCGGCCTTATTCGCGCCGTATTGGAAGGCGAGGGGCGCGAAGCGAGCAAGCGCGAGCAGAAGCGGGGCGCAAAAGTGCGAGACCAGTACGAGCCGGAATGGGATGAAGGTCGCCGGGGGGGCCTGTTTGGCGGGCCGCTGTGGCGGCGAGTTCTCGTCGGCCTTGCCGCCGCCGCGGGCGCCGGCGTGGTCGCTCTGCTCGCCTTTATCATTATCGCCCTGCAGGGGCTGCCC
>DPWD01000035.1 GCA_003526465.1 Hyphomonadaceae bacterium | reverse complement strand
ATGCGGTGGATTTCGCCGTCGAGCCCGATGGCGTAAAGCCGGCCAGAGCCGTCCACCGCGAACGAGGCGATCTGGTCGAAATCGCCGCCATTGAGCGCGATTTGCAGGTCGCGCTCCACGAAATCGACGGCCGCGCCATCGACGACGCGCAAGGTCCAAAGATGGTTGCTCGAAAAATCGGAGAAGAGGTAATGGCCGTTGAGGCCGCCGGGCCCGCGATAGACGTAGCCGCCAGTAACGGCGAAACCTTCGAACACGCCCAGGCCGTGCCCGTACTCGGCCAGCGGCGCCACGAGGCTTGGATCATTTGCTGGAGGATTGGTTAGCGGAGGGTAGCCCGTCGGCAGCGTACCTTCGAGCATGCGCCAGCCGAAATTCTGGCCGCTCGTCCCCGCCGTGAGATAGTCGATCTCCTCGCGTGCGCCCTGGCCGACATCGCCGATATAGAGCGCACCCGTTACAGCATCGAAGCTGGCGCGCCATGGATTGCGTAATCCATACGCGAATATTTCGTCGGCGCCGGCCACGCCAACGAATGGGTTGTTCGCCGGGATTGCGTAATTGCGGACCGGGTCGGCGGGGAAGGCGTCGTTGTTGACATCGATGCGCAATATCTTGCCGCGCAGATCGTTGAGGTTCTGTGCTGCGTTCTCTGGGTCGCCGCCGCCGCCGCTGTCGCCTTGGGTGATGTACAGGAAGCCATCGGGCCCGAATCCGATCCAGCCGCCATTGTGATTGGTTGCGCTGCGATCCACGGCCAGCAAAACTCGCGCCGAGGCAGGGTCGGCGACATCGGGATTGGCCGAGCGTGTGATCTCCCAAATCTCGGTATCGCCGGCTTCGTTGATCAGGCTGAGATAGGCGCGCCCGTTGGCGACGTAATCGGGATGGAAGGCGAGGCCGAGAAGGCCGCGCTCGCCCTGATTGTCGAGGTCGCCGGCTGGCACGTCGAAAAACGGCTGCGCCAGCGTCTGATTGGTCGCAAGATCGCGGATCAGCACGCGACCGGAATTCTTCTCGATCACGAACAGCCGGTTAGGATCGCTGGGCGCGGACGCGGCGAACACAGGACTGGCAAAGCCCGATGCGATCAGCTCGACCTGGATAAGCCCGGTCTGCGGATCGAGATCGGCGGCGCCGAAGCCATAGAGCGTGTCGTTGCCGGCACCGCCATTGATGGTGTCCGCTCCGTCGCCGCCGGAGAGCACGTCGTCGCCATCGCCACCGTCGATGACGTCGGCGCCTGGTCCGCCATCGAGCGTGTCGCTCCCGGCAAGCCCGAGAAGCTGGTCAGCGCCGGCCTGGCCGCTCAGCCTGTTGGCGTCCGCACTACCGACGAGTGTATCGGCGTCAAGCCCGCCGACGACGTTTTCGATGCTGCTGAAAAGGTCCTGATCGAACGGCAATCCCCCAGTTTGGGTGGTCAGGTTGATCGTAACCGGTGCGGCAAACGACGGGTGCCAGCGGGAGAAGTCGAGCGTGTCGGAGCCCGCGCCACCGGCAATAGTGTCGGCGCCGAGGAAACCGTGAAAAACGTTGTCGGCATCGTTGCCGATCAAGGTATCGGCGCCTTCGGTGCCCGTCACATTCTCAAAAGTGAGGTAGGCTGGTTGCGTGAGGTCAATTGTAACGCCAGTGACTGCGCCGGTCAGGCAATAGAGTTCATCTATTCCAGCGCCTCCGTCGAGCAGATCGTCGCCAAGGGAAAGCCAGATCACGTCGTTCCCAGCATCGCCGAACAACGAATCGTCTCCATTGTTACCAATAATGACGTCGTCGCCGCCCCCGCCCCTGATCGTATCGTTCCCGAAGAATCCCCTCAGGACGTTGTTGGCGTCATTGCCGACGATCACGGCGCCTAGCAGGCCGCCATCGACATTTTCGACATTGAGTACCGTGTCGGTTTTTCCATTGTGACTGGCGCTCGAAGCAGCAAGGTCCACGACCACAGCGATGTTCTCGCCGGCAAAGCTGATCGTGTCCGCGCCAGATCCTCCGTCGATGAAATTGACCCCATCGCCCGGGATGATGAGATCGTCGCCCTCGCCACCCAGGAGTGTGTCGTCGCTTGAACCACTCCAGAGAACATCATCGCCGCCCAATCCCTGAAGGAGAGTGGGCGGAGCGCTCGCGATCTGGTTGCCGGTGATGTGGTTGCCCAGGGCATTGCCAACGCCGCTTGTGGCGACCCCTGTGAGAACCAAATGTTCAAACTCGGCGCCAAGCGTGAAGCTGATGCTTGAGATAACGGTGTCGCTACCACCCCCAGCCGACTCCACGACGACGTCGCCAGCGTCATCAACAACGAACCCATCGTCGCCGAGACCGCCCGTCATCGTGTCCGGGCCCGGTCCGCCATCGAGGTAATCATTGCCGGCGCCGCCGCTCAATGCATTGGCGCCGCCGTCGCCCCCAAGGTCATCGTTGAAGCTTGATCCGATCAGATTTTCGATATCGACGAACGTGTCGCCGGTCGCTTCTCCGTTGCCCGGAGCACCAGAAAGATAGGCAAAGACCCCGCCGCCGGCGCTGACGTAGCTGGCGGTGTCAAGGCCAAGGCCGCCATCGATGGAGTCTGCGCCCAAGCCTCCGAGAAGAACATCGTCGCCGAGACCGCCGAGCAGCGTGTCGCCGCCAATTCCGCCGTGCAGCACGTTGTTTACTTCATTGCCCGTCAGTGTGTCGGCGCCCGCCCCGCCAACGGCGTTCTCGATGATCACACCCACGGCAATCGCGATGTTAAACACCGCCGCCCCGGTCCCGGGATTGGCCGGGCCCGCGCTCGAATGCGACCCGGGGCGCAGGTCGATGTCAGCGTTTTCGCTGTAGCCCGAGAGATCAAGCGTGTCGTTTCCGCCGGCGTCCCAGATGGCGAAGGTAGCCCCCACGGCGCCGGAGGTCAGCGTAAAGTGCTCGCGTCCGGTGTTGGAATTGAAGCCGTAAACCGTGTCGGTGGTGCGCGTGCCCATATTCGGGCCGTAAAGCCTTTGCACAGCGGCGATGTCGTGAAACTGCGGCCCGTGGGAGAATTCCGGTAGATTGCCGCCCACGAACGGCGAACCGAAATAGCTCATCACGCTGAAGGCGCGCGAATCTTGCCAATAGGTCGCGCTGATCTCATAAGTGGGCGCGGTCGGATCGCCAGCGTCGTAGTCGCTTGGATGGCTAAGACCGATGGTGTGGCCGATCTCATGCGCCAGAATGTGCGGGCCAAACGTACCCGGCGTCAAATCCTGGTTGTCCGGCAGGCTGATGTTGACCCACACGTCGCCAGCAACTGAATTCGACGCGGTCGATCCAGGAAAGAAAGCAAACGCCGAAGCGCCGGCTGCGCCTGAGGAATAATTGCTAAACAAGATCGTGGCGTTGTTCGCGTAGCCCGCGGGGGCCACACGGACGAAGGTAATGTTGGCGACATCCGCCCACATGACGAGGGCAGCCTCCGTTGCCGCGATCTGGGCGGCGTTGAACTGAGAAAAGCCGGCGGTGTCATCGGGCATCGCCAGCGGCGCCGTGGAGCGAAAGGCATAGGTGACCGTGGCGCCAGCGCCGAGCGCAAGGCCCCAACCATCGCTGTCGCGGGTGATCTGCGCGCCTGCCTGGTCCCAGTCGAGGATGGTCTTGCCGTTTGTCGCGACGCCGCTGGTGGGCAGAATGACGAATTGCGGCCGCGAACTTTCTGTCCAATTGGGGGGTGTAGCAATGTCGCCGCCAGGCTCTTCGCGCCGTGCGCGCAAGAAGGTGCGCACATCGAGGTCGTCGTTGAAAAAACCAATGGGCCTACGCGCCGGGCGTCCAGGCATGAATGCGCTCCCTCGTTAGGACGAATCCATCCTAGCGCTTCGGGCGTGGAAGGGATCATGAAATTGCTGTGCGCATCGCTTGACCTGCCTTCGGGCTCGGCGTCTGAGCTGGCCAGAGGCTTTGCCGGGCTGGCGCTGACTGGATTCGCAGCATGAATTTCGGCTGCGCCGAAAAATACGGTTACAATCAATGCATTGCTCTGCGTTCGCACTCAAGCCGCTGTGAATGATGCGGGTTGGAGACGCGGGGGGAGGCGATCAGGATGCGCGCCGGCGCCTTTATGCCGGCGCGCATCCTGTTTGGCGCTATAGCCTAGGTCACTCCCGCCGCTCCAGACGGTGCGGCGGGGTTCCTTAGCGGATGGCGATCCGCTCGAAGTTTCTGTCTCTCAGGGCCCGAACAAGAAGT
>DPWD01000013.1 GCA_003526465.1 Hyphomonadaceae bacterium | reverse complement strand
TTGTTCGGGCCGAAGCTGAATGGCGAAGGGCCGCGCCTCACCGATCTGCACATCCAAGGCTCGACCGAAGGCGCATCGATGCCGGCCGTGTACGGGCGCGTGCGGCTTGCCGGCCAAGTGATCTGGGCCGCGCGCTTTAAGGAGCACGCCAGCACGCAGGAAAGCGGCGGCGGCAAGGGCGGCCCGCGCCAGACCACGCGCACTTATTCGTATACGCTCTCTTTTGCCGTGGGTTTGTGCGAGGGCGAGATCGCGCGCATCGGGCGCGTGTGGGCGAACGGCGAGGAACTCGATCTTTCGCAATTCACCTGGCGACTTCACTCCGGCTCGGAAACGCAAACACCCGACGCTTTGATCGAAGCCATCGAAGGCGCCGACAACGCACCCGCTTATCGCGGGCTTGCCTATGTCGTGTTCGAGGACATGGCCCTTGAGCGATTCGGCAATACTATCCCGCAACTCTCCTTCGAAGTGATGCGCCCGACGCCGAGCGTGGGCGTGCGCCTGGAGGATCGCGTCAAGAGCGTGTGTTTGATCCCCGCGTCGGGCGAGTTCGTCTATTCACGCCAGCCGATTTTCCGCAAGAGCGGGCCGGGCCAGGAAACCGCCGAGAACATGCACGCCGAGCGCGCACGCGCGAACCTGCTTGTCTCGCTCGATCAATTGCGGGCGGATTTTCCCAATTGCGAGACGGTATTGCTGGTGACGGCATGGTTTGGAACCGACCTGCGTTGCGGCAATTGCCTCATCAAGCCCGGCGTCGAGATCGCGGCGAAAGACACTTCGCCCTTGGTGTGGCGCGCGGGGGGAGTAACACGTTCCGGCGCATTGCTGGTGAGCCAGGCCTTCGGCGCGCCAGCCTATGGCGGAACCCCAAGCGACGATTGCGTGCTCGAAGCGATCGCTGAACTGAAGGCGCGCGGCTACAAGGTCGGGCTCTATCCGTTCCTGCTGATGGATGTGCCGGCGGGCAACACGCTGCCCGATCCGGATGGCGCAGCCGCGCAGGCGGCGTATCCCTGGCGCGGGCGCATCACACTCAACCCCGCGCCAGGACGGCCAGGCACGCCAGACAAGACGAGTGCTGCAACCGCGCAGATCAGCGCGTTTGTCGGAACCGCCGCGCCAGCGCATTTCGGCGCGAGCGGGGGCGTTCCAACGTACTCGGGGCCGGCGGAATGGTCGTACCGGCGGTTTGTGCTGCACCACGCCAAGCTCGCCGCGCTCGCGGGCGGGGTCGATGCATTCGTCATCGGTTCGGAATTGCGCGGCGTGACCAACGCGCGCGACAGCGCAACCAACTTCCCCGCGGTGACGGCGCTGAAAACGCTCGCCGGCGATGTGCGGAGCATGTTGGGCGCGGGCGCGAAAATCACTTACGCCGCCGATTGGAGCGAATATTCAGGCTATCAGCCGCAGGACGGTTCGAACGATGTGTTCTTCCATCTCGATCCGCTGTGGTCGGATGCGAACATCGACATGGTGGGCATCGACTGGTATCCCCCGCTCACCGATTGGCGCGCCGGCGCGACGCATGCGGACGCGAGCCTCGGCGCCAGCATCCACGATCCTGCCTATCTCGAAGGCCGCATAGAGGCGGGCGAAAACTACGATTGGTTCTACGCCAGCGATGCCGCCCGCACTGCGCAGACGCGCACCAACATCACAGACGGCGCCTATAGCGAGCCCTGGGTGTTCCGCGCCAAGGATGTGCGCAATTTCTGGTCGCGCGCGCACCATAACCGCCCGGGCGGGGTACGCAGCGGAACGCCAACAGCTTGGGTGGCGCAATCGAAGCCGATCTGGTTCGTGGAGCTGGGCTGCCCCGCCGTCGACAAGGGNNCCAAGAGCGCGGAGAGCGCGCTGCCGCCGTTTTCCTCGGGCGCGCGCGACGATCTGATCCAGCGGCGCATGCTCGAAGCTTACCTCGCGCACTGGCAGATCGGCGGCGCGTTCAATCCGAATTCCAGCGTCAACGGCAAGCCGATGATCGAGGAGATCGCGCTCTGGTGCTGGGACGCGCGGCCCCATCCCGCGTTCCCCGCGCGCACGGATGTATGGGCCGATGGCGCCTCGTGGCGGCTGGGCCATTGGCTCAACGGCCGCGCGGGGCTCTCCGATCTGGGCGAGGTTGCGCGCCATCTGTGCGCACGCGCTGGCGTTGACGAAGTGGACGCTTCGGCGCTTGGCGGGGCGGTGAGCGGCTTTATCGTCGATTCCCCGACGAGCGCGCGAGAGGCGCTCACTCCGCTGATGGCGGCGTTCGATTTCGACGCGGCCGAGCACGAAGGCGCCATCGTGTTCCGCCACCGCGCCGCAGAGGCCCCAACCAATCTCAGCGCGGATGAGTTCACCGCTGACGTCGCGGGAGAAGTGTTCGCCAAGCGCGGTGACGCGGCGGAAATTCCGGTTGAAGCGCGGGTGCGTTTCCTCGATCCGGCGCGCGACTATCTGTTGGGCAATGTCAGCGCGCGCCGGCTCGATCGCGCCGAGGGCGGGGTCGTGGTGCTGGATGCGCCGCTTTCGCTGGAGGTCGAGAACGCGGAAGCGCTGGCGCAGCGCCTGCTGGCGGATCGGC
>DPWD01000295.1 GCA_003526465.1 Hyphomonadaceae bacterium | reverse complement strand
CCGATCCGACAGTGGGTGCGCGGGAGCGCCGGGTGGAGCGAGCGTTGCGTTGGGTTGCGTGACGAAAGTCTCGTGTTCGGTGCCTCGGGCACGATCGACGAGCGGTTGATTGCGGACGCGGTTCGCCAGGCTCCGGTCGGATCGATCGTCGAGACGTCGCCGGCTCGCTTGGCGGTCGCGCGGATGGTCGGCGAGCAGATCGCCCGCAATGGCGGCGCGGCTCTGGTCATCGACTATGGGTTCTCAGGGNNCAAGGGCTCAAGGTGCACGCATACGTCGACGTGCTTGCAGAGCCCGGTCACGCGGATGTGACCTCGCATGTCGACTTTGCAGCGCTGGGCGGCGCATTTGCGGAAGGCGGGGCCCATGTGTCGGCTTTGGCGACCCAGGGCGCATTCTTGAACCGGCTCGGGGCGCGCGAGCGTGTTTCGGCGTTGAAGCGGTCGGCATCCCCGGCGCAGGCGACCGCGCTCGATGCGGCGTACGCGCGGTTGACCGGGGACATGGCCATGGGCAGCTTGTTCAAGGTGCTGTGTGCGTATGCGCCGGCGACGCTTGAACCTGTGGGTCTTACCGACGCATGAAACCGCTTCAATCGCAGGCGTTGCTCTCGGACGAGGTCGCGCACGGGTTCTTCGGGCGGCAAGGCGGCGTGTCGGGCGGCATCTACGCGTCGCTCAACTGCGGTTACGGGTCTGGCGACGACAGTGGTTCGGTTTGCGAGAACCGCACGCGTGTTGCGACGTGGCTCGGGACGCGCGAGGAGAAGCTCATCACGCTCTATCAGATTCACAGTGCGGATGCTTTGCATGTGACTGCGCCGTGGACGCGCGCGGCGCCGCCGAAGGCGGATGCGATGGCGACGACGCTGCGCGGGGTTGCGCTCGGCGTGTTGGCGGCGGACTGCGCGCCTATTCTTCTCAGCGATGCGAAGGCGGGTGTGATCGGCTGCGCGCATTCGGGATGGAAAGGCGCGATTGGCGGCGTGGTCGAGTCGGTCGTTGCGCTCATGGAGCGGCTCGGTGCGTCGCGAGCGCGCATTCGTGCGGCCGTGGGCCCATGCATCTCGCAGGCGTCCTATGAAGTGGGGCCAGAGTTCGAGGCGCGGTTCGTCGATACTGAAGCAGCGAACAAAGCCTACTTCGTTCGGTCGCCCCGCATGGGGCATTGGCAGTTCGATCTGCCGGGTTACGTGACGGCGCGTCTCAAGGCGACAGGAATCGGTGCTGTCGAGGCCCTGAAAGTGTGTACCTACGAGCACAACGAGGCCTATTTCTCGTTTCGGCGGACGACGCATCGGGGCGAGACGGACTATGGCCGCAATGTTTCTGCGATCATGCTGAAGCCATGAAGCGTGTTGTCTCGATCATCGCGTTTACCGCGCTTGCCGCGTGCTCGTCGGTGACGGAGCCGCTTGGCATGGAGGATCCGTTTGCGATCCCACAGCCGTTCAAAGGCATGGAACGCAACGACACCATGATCGCGGAAGCGATCCGCGTTCCCGCGCTCGTCGTCGCGGTTCCCGGCGGGCTGGCGGAAGACAGGGCGGTGGTGCTGCGCGACCGCGTGATCGAACTCGCGCAGGCAGCCGACATTCCGGCACTGAGCGAGGCGAGCGTGCGCGCGTGGACATTGAGCGGGCAGGCGGCCAAGATCCAATCAGGTGGCAGACCTGAAGGAAAGCCCAAGCAAGGCAAGAAGCCCGATCCCGGTGGGCAGGGCGTTATCGTTTGGCGACTTGCCGACCCCGATGGGGCGGAGCGCGCGAAGTTCTCGGTCAACTTCAAAACCATCAGCGACACGCTGCTCGATACGGACCTTCGCCTGGCGGCGCAGGAGACCGTTACGGCACTTGATGCGGCGTTGCTGCGTCCCAATACGCAAGTCGCAGAGACTGTTGCGCAAAGTCAAAAGCCGATCGCCTGGGTTGGGGCGGTGAAGGGGGCTCCCGGCGACGGCAATCAAGCACTCGCGCGGGCGCTTGTAGGCATCTTGCCTGTGAAAGGCATTGCGGTTGAAGCAACACAAGCGAAGGCGCAATGGCGCATCGAGGGTTCGATCAAGGTCGCCTCGGGGCCGACCCAAGACGTCGTCACGCTGACGTGGCGGGTGCTTGACGCAACGGGCAAAGAGGCTGGAACCATAGCCCAAGAGAACGCCGTGCCGCACGGCCGCCTTGCCAAACCTTGGCGCGAGATCGCGGGGTTTGCGGCCGAAGCTGCGGCGGAAGGTATCGCACAGCTTATTCAACAGGTTACAGCGGCAACGAAGGGCTAGGACGCGTTGCAAGGGGGTGAGGGCATTGCTACAAGCCCGGCGCGCCTGCCTCTTATTCGCCAAGCTCTGTGGATAACAGCGACATGAAGCTCCTCGCCGGCAACAGCAACCACCCGCTTGCGAACCAAATCAGCGAGTACCTGAAGGTGCCGCTTACGAAGGCGATCGTGCGGCGGTTTGCCGACATGGAAGTGTTCGTCGAGATACAAGAGAACGTGCGCGGACAAGACATGTTCGTGCTCCAGTCAACGTCGTTTCCCGCGAACGATCATTTGATGGAGCTTTTGATCTGCATCGACGCGTTGCGTCGCTCTTCGGCAAAGCGCATCACGGCGGTGGTTCCGTATTTCGGCTACGCGCGGCAGGACCGGAAGCCAGGGCCGCGCACGCCGATTTCCGCGAAGCTCGTCGCCAATCTGATCACGATGGCGGGCGCGGGCCGGGTTCTGACACTCGATCTACACGCGGGGCAGATTCAAGGGTTCTTCGACATTCCGACCGACAACCTGTACGCGGCGCCGATTTTCGAGCAGGACATCAAGGAGCGCTTCAACGGCGAGGAATTGATGGTCGTGTCGCCGGACGTGGGCGGCGTCGTTCGAGCGCGGCTCTTGGCGCGGCGCATCAACGCGGACCTTGCGATCGTCGATAAGCGTCGCGAGCGCGCGGGTACGTCGGAGGTGATGAACATTATCGGCGACGTCAGCGGGCGGACTTGCATCTTGATCGACGACATCGTCGATTCCGCCGGTACGCTGTGCAACGCGGCCGAGGCGCTGATGAACAAAGGGGCGAAAGCCACCTATGCCTACGCGACGCACGGGGTTCTGTCGGGTGGGGCCGTTGCCAGGGTTAAGGGCTCGGCCCTGAAAGGCCTCGTGATCACGGACTCCATCGCCCCCACCGAAGCCATTAAGGGGTGTGCGGACAAGATCAAGGTGCTGCCCACGGCGCCGCTTCTGGGCGAGGCAATCCAGCGGATTTCCGAGGAACGGTCGGTTTCGAGCCTCTTCGACTGAGGCATTTCGGCCGTTTGCCTTGCTGGCCTGCTTCCGGTAAACCCCGCGCCTCTTTCCGCATTGGGCGGAATGGACAGGATAAGGGGCGTTCCGCCCCTGAAAGGGTTCAGGAGCCATGACCGAACAAGCTACGATTTCAGCCAAGCAGCGCCAGGGCAAGGGTACGGGTGCAGCGCGTGCCGTTCGCCGCGAAGGCAACATTCCGGGCGTCCTTTACGGCGCTGGAATCGAACCGCGCTCGATCTCGATCAACCTGCGCGACATCGCCAAGCATTATCAGACCGGCCGCTTCACATCGACGTTGTTCGTGCTCGACCTTGAGGGCGAGAAGATGCGCGTCATTCCGCGCGAAGTGCAGGTCGATCCGGTGACGGATCAGCCGATCCACGCGGACTTCCAGCGTCTGGTCGCGGGCGCGCGCAAGCACGGCAGGCGCGTGCATGTGCTGCATGTCTCTTCTGCGGTTGAGATGGAATTCCTCGCAACCGCGAAGGATGTCGCCACCGTCGAGACGCTGCCGCAATTTCTGAGCTTCGAGGGGCCGGAGATTTACAAGCGTCTCAACGGCTTCGCGCAGATGAATCCACCGATCCGCTACGCCGCCGACCGCGCCGCACTCTGGTCGCTCGGCATTGCGCAAGGCGTGGTCGATGTGCTGGGCACCGATCATGCGCCGCACACGCGCGAGGAGAAGGCGCAGCCCTATCCGAAATCGCCCTCCGGCATGCCCGGCGTGCAGACGTTGGTTCCCGTGATGCTGACGCATGTGAACCAGGGGCGCTTGAGCCTCGCGCGCTTCGTCGATCTCACCAGCGCCGGCCCGCAACGCGTGTTCGGAATCGAAGGCAAAGGCCGCATCGCGCTCGGCTACGACGCGGATTTCACGCTGGTGGACATGGCCGCGCGCCGCACCATCCGCGCCGAGGATCAAGCCACACGCTGCGGCTGGACGCCGTTCGACGGCTTCGAAGCGCAAGGCTGGCCAATGGCGACAATGATACGCGGGCGTGTGGTGATGCGGGATGGGGCGCTGGTTGCGCCGGGGTTGGGCGCGCCGATGCGGTTTTTGGAGGCAATGTAGGGCTTTTTCGCCGAACTCGGCCATGAGACAGAGTTCAGAATAACGGCATTGCGCCGGATGTAAGTAATATTGGACATGTCAAATATTTTCGACTACAAGTCGTTGGTGAGTGGACGGGGATGCCTATGGCGGTGCGCGAGATTGCGGCGTGGGTGATGGTCGCCTTGTTCGGTGTGGTCGGGGCGTTTTGCCTGGCATCAATTTTGAATGTTGGCCTTGCGGCGCCGCCACAGAAGTTCGCCATCCTCGCGGCCGTCGTCACGGTGATGGGCGTGGTTGTTTTGGAGGTTGTGCTCGCAATTTTCTTCCCGAGGCAAGCTGGGGCGCCGCCAGACGAGCGCGAACGCCTCGTCGTCGCTCGCGCTGGCCATTGGGCCGGACTGGCTTTCTTGTTTGGCGTGCTGCCCGCGCTTGGGCACTACGTCGTCCACGGCAACGGCAACATCATGTTCCATGTGATCGTGCTTTCCGTGTTTGCCTCGGGGGTTGTCGAATATGGCGCCCAGATCATTCTCTTTCGGCGATAAGGCGAGAGCTCCTTGCCGAAACCTCCGCCCATAACGAACCGCGTCAGAGAGCTACGAGAAGAAGCGGGCGGCATGAGCCAGGCTGCGTTGGCGGACGCTATCGGTGTAACGCGGCAAACAATCATTGCCATCGAACAAGGCCGGTACTCTCCCTCGTTGGAAAGCGCCTTTCGAATCTCCCGTGTGTTTGGCGTCGGCGTAGAAGAGGTCTTTGGCTGGAAGGAAGGCGGGCGGCGGGCGCCTTCAAAGAAGTAGGACGCTGCAGTGCGCGTCAGCTTGATTTCGTGAACGTTATGCTACTTGAACGCCTCGGCGCACGTAATCGCAGTCGGACTGATCGGAGCAGGAAGTCATGACACGAAGCGAGAATGCCAACGCCAAACCGCTGCAGCGACCTCGCCGGACAATGGTTTGGATTGGTCTGGCTGCGATAGCGCTCTTGATCGGCTGGACAGCATTGATTGGATTGGGCGTGCTTGAAGGATGGTCACGTCGACCTCTGGCGCCCCGTGGCGACGCCTCGGCATTCGTGGCAGCCGCGCAGGCGCGAATTGAACAGGGCAACGTCGGTAACGCCGCTTTCGTGTTGCTCGACGATGGCCGCGTCGTCGCCGAACACTTCGTGTCAGCCGGCGAGCCGGTTGATCGCGACACGCTGTTTCAGGTGGCCTCGCTCAGCAAATGGGTGACGGCGTGGGGGGTGATGAGACTTGCGGATGAAGGACGCATTGATCTCGACGCTCCGATCTCCACCTACCTCAGGCGCTGGCGTTTGCCGGACGGCGCCTTCGATGAAACACAGGTCACGGCAAGACGGCTTCTGAGCCACACTGCAGGCCTGACCGACGGCTTGGGTTATGGCGGCTTCGCGCCAGGCGAGCCTGTTCAGGCCCTGGAAGATTCCCTGACGCAGGCGAGCGATGCATCGCCCGACGCCGACGGACGCGTTCGCGTCGGCGCAGCTCCAGGCGAAGCCTTCCTCTATTCCGGCGGCGGCTATGCGCTGCTGCAATTGGTGATCGAGGAGGTTTCTGGCGAGCCGTTCAACGATTACATGCAGCACGCCGTGCTTTCCCCTCTCGGCATGACCCGCTCGACCTTTGTTCTGCCCGAGGGCGCAACCAACGTAGCTCAGTCATTTGACGAACAGGGCGAAGAGGAAGTGCTCAACAATTTCTCAGTGCCGGCGGCGGCCTCGCTTTATACCTCCGCGGCAGACTTAACCCGCTTCTTGCAGGCCAATGTCGCCGGCGCGGACGGCGCGCGCCCTGGCCGCGATGTTCTCGCGTCCCTAACCCTGGAAGAGATGCGCCGCCCCCACGCTTACCAGTATGGCGCTGAGATTTGGGGCCTTGGAACCATCCTTTATGCGCCTAACAATGCCGGGGGCTTTGTCGTCGGTCACGACGGCGCCAACACGCCGGCGATCAACACCAGCGCGCGTATCGATCCTGCGAGTGGCGACGGCATCGTGGTACTCGAAACTGGCGACACGCGTCTTGCCACCGACATCGCCGGCGAGTGGGTGTTTTGGAATACCGGAAGTGTCGACCTCTTTATGGCGATGGCCGATGCGCGAAGAGCGTTTCCCATTCTGGGCGTCGGTTGGCTCGTCATCTTCATCAGCACGATTGTGTTCTGCGGTTTTATCGCCGTGCGACGCAGGCGGCGCACTTCGATGTGAGTGTCCACTTCGGGCCACGCCCCCCTCACCCCAAGCCCTTCCGATACAATTCCGCGTCCGCCTCGGTGAAGCAGCAGAACACCACGCGCTTGACCTGCGGCGCTGCTTCGAGCGCTTCCTCGCACGCCGCTATGGCGATCCCGCAGGCAAAGCCGCGGGGCCAGCCGTAATTTCCGGTGCCGAGGCAGGGGAAGGCGATGGAGGCGAGCGCGTGTTCCTCCGCCAGCGCGAGCGAGGACGTGTAGCATCGCGCCAGCCCCGCGACCTTGGCGCCTTCCTGTCCGGGGACGCTCCAGATCGGCGCGGCGGTGTGGATGATGAACTTCATCGGCGCATCGAAACCCGGCGTGATCACCGCTTCGCCGGTTAGGATCGGCGGGAT
>DPWD01000190.1:2555-2928 GCA_003526465.1 Hyphomonadaceae bacterium | reverse complement strand
CGAACTCGGCGCGCACCTCGGTGGGCAATGTCTCGGGCGCGTCGGCCGCAACGAGCGCGCGGTACTCGGCGAGGTCGATGACACCGTCGGCACGCGCGGGCGCCGCGCCATCGAGCAGCGCCCACCAGGCAAAGCCGCCCAGCAGAGCCAGAATGATCGCCGTCACCGCCAGCCAAGTCTTCATGGATCGCCTCCGCGCNNGGTATGGCGCCGCTAGCGCTGCCGCGAAACAGCATCTGGACAGAATCCGCGACTTTCACAAAAATAAGCGAATCCGCTCATGGCCCATCGCAGGCCCAGAGCGGCCGGAAACGGAGGATCACATGGCCAAGGGTCAAATGCGTTCGAGCAAGGAAAAGCGCAAGCCGAAGAA
>DPWD01000190.1:2345-2524 GCA_003526465.1 Hyphomonadaceae bacterium | reverse complement strand
GGGGGTAAGTGCGCGGCTCCGCCCCCTCAGTCACTCGCTTCGCGCGCGACAGCTCCCCCGCCCTGCGGGGGAGCAAATCAGATCGGCATGCGCAGGATTTCCTGGTAGGCCGAGATCACTTGGTCGCGCACGGCGATCACGGTCTGCAGCTGCGTTTCCGCCGCGGCGATGGCGGTGAC
>DPWD01000190.1:0-2270 GCA_003526465.1 Hyphomonadaceae bacterium | reverse complement strand
GCCAGCGGCGGCGCCGGCGGCGCGCGCGGTTTGCTGATAGGCGCGCGCGGCTGAGACGGGATCGATCGCCATGGCTTACCTCCGCAGCAGATCGAGCGCGCGCGCGGTCATCGTGCGGGCGGCCTCGATCATGTTCAAATTGGCTTCGTAAGCGCGGGTGGCTTCGCGCAGATCCATCATCTCGACCAGAGTGTCGACATTGGGCAGGCGCACATAACCGTCAGAATCCGCGGCAGGATGGCTCGGATTATATTCCTCGCGGAACTCGGCCATGTCGCGCGTTGCGCCGGTCACGCGCACGCCGAGCGCGCCGGAAGCGAGTGTCGTGGTTTCCATCAGCGGAATACGGCGCCGGAACGGTTCTTCGTTTGGATTGGCGCCGGTGGAATTGGCGTTGGCGACGTTTTCGGCGGCGACGCGCATGCGCACGGTCTGCGCGCGCATGCCGGAGGCGGCGGCGGAGATGGCGGCCTGGATGTCGGTCATCTATGCAAGTCTCCCCTCACCTTCCCGGCGCGCGCGCGGCCATGCGCACGAGGTCGAGGCCCTTCTGATAGAGCGCGAGCCCGGTTTCGTAATGCATGCGTGTTTCCGCGGCGCGCGCCATCTGTTCTTCGAGCACGACCGCGTTGCCGTCCATGGTGGTTTCGCTGTCGTCGCGCGTGATCACTTCCGGCGCCTGCGTCGCCCCGCCCGGCGCCATATGCGACGGATTGGTGCGCGTCATCGCAAGCCCACGCCCGCCGGCGGCCGAGGCCAGCATGCGCTCGAAGCCGGATGTGTCGAGATCGCGCGGCCGAAATCCGGGCGTCGAGGCGTTGGCGATGTTTTCCGAGATCAGCCGCTGGCGCTCGCTCAAATGATCGAGCCGCGCGCGCAAGAGGCCGAAGAATTGCGTATTGGCGAGGTCCAAGATTTCCGACTCAGGGCTGCAAACTTTGCCTAGTAGGCCCCGTCATGGTTAAGCGGAGCTTAATTTCGGGGCCGAATTTTAACCCCTCGTTTACCAAACCCCCCGAGCCATAGCGCCTCAACCCAGAAAGGGGCGAGGCGGTGGAATGGATTGATTGGCTCAAGGCGCTGTTTGCGCTGATCGCGACTCTAGCGCTGATCCTGGGCGCCGCGTACGGCGCGCGCAGGCTCGGCATGCTGCGCCCTGGCGCGAATCCCGCGCGCCGGCTCAAGATCAGCGAAAGCATGATGCTCGACCCGCGCCGGCGCCTCGTGATCGTCGCCTGCGACGGTCGTGAGCACGTGCTGCTGCTATCGCCCGCGGGCGATTTGGTGGTGGGGACGGTGGATGCGAAGGCGGAGGCGAGCACGTGAGCGCGAGTGGTTGTGTAGCAATATCCTCCCCCCTCGCGGGGGAGGTGGCCGCGGAGCGGCCGGAGGGAGGCGGGGGTCGCTGGCTCATGCTCGCGCCTCTTCTCCTGCTCGCACTGTTCGCCCTCCCCGGCGACGCATTCGCGCAAGCTGCCGATCCCACGCTCAACATCAATCTTGGCAGCGGCGATGGGCTGACTTCGCGCGTGCTGCAGCTCACCGCCTTGATCACGGTGCTCTCGCTTGCGCCCTCGATCGTGATCATGACTACGAGTTTCGTGCGCATTGTGGTGGTGTTGTCGCTGCTGCGCACTGCCATCGGCTTGCAGCAGGCGCCGCCCAACGTGGTGATCGTGTCGCTTTCGCTGTTTCTCACCGCCTTCGTGATGCAGCCGGTCTGGGACGAGGCCTATCAGATGGGGATCGGCCCGGTGATGCGCGAGGAGATGCCGCTGGACGAGGCGTTTCCACGCGTGGTCGAACCGCTGAAAGCGTTCATGGCGCTGCACACGCGCGAGCAGGATCTTGCCCTCTTCATCGACATGGCGCGCCTGGAAACGCCGCCCGCGAGCGCTGCGGAAACGCCTTTGCGCATATTGGCGCCGGCCTTCATGATCTCGGAATTGCGGCGCGCCTTCGAGATCGGCTTTATGCTGTTCGTGCCGTTCGTGATCATCGACCTCGTAGTATCCTCGCTACTCATGGCGATGGGCATGATGATGATGCCGCCGGTGACGGTAAGCTTGCCGTTCAAGCTCATCTTCTTCNNGAGAGCTTCGCCAGCGGCGCTCCGCCGGGGGGGTGAGTCTGCGCTCAATGTGGACGCGATCCAGGCGCCGAGCGTTGCTCATCCGCCAGCGAGCCAAAGCGCCCAGGGCGCGCCGACGCAAAGCGCGATGCCGCCCTCCACCGCCGCTGAAAGCTTATTGAACGGCGTGTCGGCGCCG
>DPWD01000379.1:7010-7394 GCA_003526465.1 Hyphomonadaceae bacterium | reverse complement strand
CCCCCTATCGGGGGAGCACGGGCTTCGCTTCTGATTCCGCTCGGGCCGAATGTGCGCTAGGGGTGTTCCATGCCGCTGCTCATTTTGTCCTACCTGCCCTCGCTGCTATGCGGCATCCATGTCGTGCGCACTGGGCGCGAGATGTATTGGCTTTGGCTGTTCGCGGTCGCGCCGATGCTGGCGCCGGCGTTTTATTTTTTCGCGGTGCTGCTGCCGGAGATGATGGGCGGACGCACGGCGCGCGGCGTCGGCAAGGCCGCGCAGCGGGCGATCGATCCCGAGCGCGATTACCGCAACGCGATGCGCGCGCTCGACGATACGCCGACGGTGGGCAATCGCATGAAGCTGGCGCAAGCCGCCGCCGCGCTCGGGCGCTGGGACGAT
>DPWD01000379.1:0-6912 GCA_003526465.1 Hyphomonadaceae bacterium | reverse complement strand
CAAGTCAAGGCGCTCGGGCGCGAGGGCGAAACGCCCACCGTCGCGCTCGCCTTCGCCCGCGTCTACGAGGGGCTGGGCCGCAACAGCGAAGCCGACGAAGCCTATCGCTTCGCCGCCGACCGCGTGCCGGGCTTGGAAGCAGGCGCGCGCTATGTCGCTTTCATGGCGCGCACCGGCCGGCGCGATGACGCCGTGATTGGCTTGGCGGAAATCGAACGGCGGTTAGCCAAGATCGCGGGACCGCTGCGGGGGGAGGCGCGAGTGTGGCGGGATATGGCGGCCAAGGCGTTGGGGCGGAGTTGAGCGTGCGCTGGAGGCGGTTCCCCTGAAATTGAGACACCACCCATTCCCGGGACGCCGCGCAGCGGCGGGCCCGGGACCCATACCCACCAACCGCCTGTGGTCTTGGACCCCGGACAACGGCTACGCCGTTTCCGGGGATGGGTGAGAGTGCGATTCAATTCGGAAGGCATCCGCGCTCGGATGAGTTGCCGCCGATCCATACCTTGGGAATATTCTCCCGCCGCTGGTGACGACGGTTCCACAGATGGTATGGCGTCGGCCCATGTCGAAGATCGAAGCCGAACTCCCGTGGGATTTGGAAGAATGGTTGCGCGTCCGCGCAAGCGAATTCGGCTTCACGCCGGCGCAGATGCTCGCGCACCTTGTGGCGCTGGAGAGCGGCTTGCGGCGTGAGGACGCGCTCGGGCGCAGCTTTCGCGTGCGTGATATGACCTACAGACAGCTGACGCCGCCGGGGCAAGCACCCGCGGACACCCAAACCGAAGCGGATTGACTGCCCTGGAGGGTCCTGTGTCCAATCCATTGCCAGCCAGCGGAAATGTCTACAGCTTTCGCACTGCCCCGCTTTCGGAGTTCGCCCCCCAAGCGACCAACCGCTTCGCTGCTTTCAAGGTACTCGGCTCCAACGCGTCTCATGTGGTCGTAGCTGTTCTCGACGCAATTTGGCGAACGCCTCCATCGCCAGACGACGTGTGCACCCTGCGGATCTTGCGTGAACATCGCTTTTTCCATACCGGCAGGCCAGCGGTTTTCGAGGTCAATGCGGACTGGTGGACCTTACACGAACTCAATGAAATGCGGCTGCTGGGCCCGATGGCGCTGACCGCTGAAGAATTGCAGTTTGCGTCGAACATTTTCAGTTTCGAGCCGGGATCGACCTTCTCCACGCTACACGCCGCAAACCACGCGGCAGAAGGCGAATGGCGCTGGGCTAACGACCGTGAGAGTTTGGTCGAAGAACACCAAAGAGTGCAAGCACTACAGGCGGCCAAGCGAGCGGCGCAAGAGGAGCGCTACAGAAACAGGTTGCGCAGCCTCACCTGGGAGCAATTGCTGGAGGAAACCCCATTTGAGCGCTGGTCATCGTCTCCGCCATTTCCATCGGCGGACTTCACGAAAGGGGCTCGCGAAGTTGTTCACAACGCGTGCCGGGCCCTACAGGCGCTAGGCAGCAAGCCCCGCAAGGCAGACGTGCGCAACGTCCTTCGAAAGTGCGTGCAGTGGTTCAATGCCGCCGACGAGCAAGCAGGTGGCGCGATCGAAACTGAGGAGCGGGAGGACATCTGTGCCGTCTTGGAAGAGATGGCGCACGTAGCCAAGCAGAAGTCCTTGGTGGACGAAGTCGACAAT
This sequence comes from Hyphomonadaceae bacterium, assembly GCA_003526465.1. GTDB lineage: Bacteria > Pseudomonadota > Alphaproteobacteria > Caulobacterales > Aquidulcibacteraceae > Vitreimonas. The sequence goes on along the minus strand of DPWD01000379.1, from coordinate 5,259 downwards.
TGGCGAACATGGTGACGAATTTCCGTCTCCAGATTAATGATAAACTGCGGCGGCTAGGCGGCCCTTAAGCATAGCAAAGCTCTGGCCAGCGCGCTATGGAGCCGCCCCTCTCCGCCGAAGCGGCGAGAGCCCGAATATAGAGGAACACATGGGTTTCAAATGCGGCATTGTGGGTTTGCCCAACGTCGGCAAGTCCACGCTCTTTAACGCGCTGACGCGCACGGCGGCGGCGCAGGCGGCGAATTATCCGTTTTGCACTATCGAGCCGAACGTGGGCGAGGTGGCGATGCCGGAGCCGCGGCTTGAGGCGCTGGCGAAAATCGCCGGCTCGAAGGAGATCATCCCGACGCGGATGAATTTCGTCGATATCGCCGGCCTGGTGCGCGGCGCATCCAAGGGCGAGGGGCTGGGCAATCAATTCCTCGCCACTATCCGCGAATGCGACGCCATCGCCTACGTGCTGCGTTGTTTCGAGAATGACGACATCACCCACGTCGAAGGCCGCATCGATCCTATCGGCGATGCCGAGACGGTGGAAACCGAACTGATGTTGGCGGATCTCGAGAGCCTGGAGAAGCGCATCGCCGCCCTGGAGAAAAAAACCAAGGGCGGCGACAAGGAAGCCAAGCTCACGCTCGATCTGGTGCAGCGCGCCAAGGCGCTGTTGGAGGAAGGCAAGCCGGCGCGCCATGTGAAGCGCGCAGCGGAAGAAGAAAAAGCCTTCGCCATGCTGCAGCTCTTGACCGCGCTGCCAGTGTTGTATGTGTGCAATGTCGACGAAGCGCACGCCGCCAGCGGCAACGATCAATCACGCGCCGTCGAAGCGCGCGCGAAGCTGGAGCATGCCGCGTGCGTCATCATCTGCGCGCAGATGGAAGCCGAGTTTGCCGCGCTCAACGACGAGGAACAAGCCGAATTCCTCGCCGCCGCGGGCTTGCAGGAATCCGGCCTCAACCGCCTGATTCACGCCGGTTACGATCTCTTAGGCCTGCAAACCTATTTCACCGTCGGCCCCAAGGAAGCCCACGCCTGGACCATCCACAAAGGCGACACCGCCCCGCAAGCCGCCGGCGTCATCCACACCGATTTCGAAAAAGGTTTCATCCGCGCCGAAACCATCGCATACGCCGATTTCGTCGCCTGCAACGGCGAACAAGGCGCAAAAGAAGCCGGCAAGATGCGGCTAGAAGGCAAGGATTACGTCGTGCGCGAAGGCGACGTGATGCATTTTAGATTTAGTTCGTAGCCCGCTCAAAACCCCACCGTAATGCCCGGCGCGCGCGGCCCGGCCAATCGTGAGCCGGTGCGAGGCGGTTGCCGCAAACGGAAATGCACGGTGGCGCGCTCGTAATCGATGGCGATGCCGCGCGTTTGCGAGAGCACATCCATGCCAAGCAACAAAGCCGGCTCGTCGATCAGATTCCAGAGCCGGAAAATGTGAAAATCGCCGACATAGGCGACAATATTGTTGGCTTCGATGGCGCCCAGATCCACGCGCGGCAAGACGAGCGCCGTGTCCAGAACGATGGGCTGGCCGGCGGTGAAGGCGCGGATGGGATCGCGGCGCCTGGTGGCGCGCACCTGCTCGCGCAAGCGGTTTTGCAGCGCGATGTTCGCCATGGTGAAGTTCGAGCCGGTGTCGACGAACATGCTCACGGGTATGCGCCCAACCGCGCCGCGTATGACCACCAAATGGCCGAACCGCATTTCCCCGCGCACGCGCGTCCACCCGCTGAGCCGGCGAGCGCCCTCCGAACTCACGATTTCGATGCAATTGCGCTCGAAATCCATGAGCAAACGCCGCCCCTGCATGCCGTCCACACCGAGCAGACCGTGCTCTCCGGCAAGAATGGCCCCTTGCAACATCGGCAGCGAGGCGCCGCCCAAGCGCAGCGCGCCGTATTGCAGCGCGTCGACGTTCACCAGCGGCGCCGAAGAGACGCCGTAGACCGAATGCACCTCTCCTGTACCGGAGGGAAAAAGTCCCATGCGCTCGGCGAGGCCTTGCGAGACGACCGAGCGGTTGGCGCCGGTGTCGACAATGAAACGGAACGGCCCTTGGCCATTGACGCTGATCGGCGCCACCACGCGTCCAAGCCGATCCAGGCGCGTGGGGCCAGCGGCGATGTCCTCCGGCGTGATCTGCTGGTACTCGGCCAGATCGGGCGCCGCGACGCACTCGGCCCAGGCGCCGCGAGCCGCCAGGGCCAAGAACAATGCGCAAAGGATCGTCCGTCCGAGCGGTTTCATTCCCGGACCTTATCCTACTTGGGCGCCCCCGCCAGGGCCGCGCCGCTCAACTTCCCGCGATGACCTCGACGAGCCGGCGCCAGCGTGCGACGAAACGCGGCGATGATTTCGAAAACGCTGCTCACCAGCCCCGCCGACCAATTCTCGTTCGGCGCCCTCTCCGCCTCCCCTGCTTCCACCCCGATCGGCGGGGTGGTGGTGATCCAAGAGATATTCGGCCTGACCGACCACATCGCCGACATGTGCGGCGTGTTCGCGGAGGCGGGATATGCGGTGCTGGCGCCGGGATTGTTCGACCGCGTTGAGCCGGGCTTCCTGGCCGACATGTCGCCGGAGGGCGTGCAGAAGGGGCTCGCCGCAGTGAAAGCCACCTCATGGGATCAGGTGGCCAGCGATGTGCAGGCGGCCATCGATGCGCTGCCGAAGCCGGTTTACGTGACCGGCTTCTGCTGGGGCGGCACGGTGAGCTGGCTCGCCGCAGCGCGGTGCGCGGGCGTGAACGCGGTGTCGTGCTTCTATGGGCGCTTGATCACGGACTTGCTGGAGGAAAAACCGAAAGCGCCAGTGATGCTGCATTACGGCGCGCGCGATGCGAGTATTCCGATGGAGAGTGTAGAACGCGTGCGCGCCGCGGCGCCTGACTCGCCGCTCTATCTGTATGACGCCGGCCACGGCTTCTGCCGCGCCGGCAGCCACGATTACGACGCGGTAGCGCGCGAACTCGCGGTCTCGCGTACGCTCGACTGGTTCGCGCGTTGGCGGTGAGCAAAGACCGCCCAAGCTCGCAGCCGCGCGCGGGCTGGACCGCGCCATTTCCACCGCCGGCGGCGTGCGCTGGGACGCGGTAGACGAGCGCCTGCAACTCAAGGCGCTGCCAGGCGTGTTCGTCGCCGGCGAAATGTTGGATTGGGAAGCGCCGACGGGGGGCTATTTGCTGCAAGCTTGCTTTGCGAGCGGGGCTTGGGTGGCGCGGGGGATGGGGTGATGGGGTGCGGTTGCCGAAACATACTATGGCTTGCCGATTATGCATCCCAGTCGTTCCAAACATATTGCACGCGGTCGAGGCGGCCCAATTCGAGATCGCCAGCTGGAACCGCGAAATGCACCAGGCCGGCCTCGGGAGAGGAGGGCAGTACTGCCAGGCGCAGCGATTGCGTGTCCAGCGATGGGTCGTTTCCGCTGGTGGCCTTGAGGTATCCGCCAAAACCTAAGTAGCCGCCATGGTCTTCAACATCCGCATCGCACGCATCCTGCAAAAACCTGTAAACTTTTTCGTGTCTCTCTCCGTACCCACAATCCGGAATCCATTTCGCGAAAGGCCCGTCCCGCGCATCAGGCAGTGACAGCACTTCTCGCAGCTCCATAACATGAGCGGACTGGGGCGAGTTGATTTGCTGACCAAACCTGTCTTCAACCAAATCCGGCGGTGGCGCACGCCGCGCAAGTGCGGCAGTCCTGGCCCAGGGTCTGACGAGCACTTCGACAATTCCAAGTTCATCCGCCTCTGTGATTTGGAAGACAGCGAAGCCTCCAAAGCTCGGAAGCTCCTTTCCCAGCACGCTGTCTTTCATGTCGGCGAATGCAATTTGGCCAAGAAAACCGCAGTGCAAGTCCTGCGGGATCTGTGATCTTGCGTCGAACCAATCCGAAAGCTCCCGAGTCTTCGGCCATGCCTCGCCTTCCGCCATATCGGGTAGGCCCCACAGATAGCTTGCGCCAATTTCCGGCTCCGACGGCGCCGGCGCGTGCGTCATGTATAGCGCCGGCCTCAGACGGGAAAATGCTAGGTCCCTTAACGCCCTTGCTTGGTCCGAACTGTAATCGGAAGTAGCGCGGATGAATGTTTTCAGCATTGGAACGGCTATCATGCGCTCCCAATCGGCGACGTCCTCTGAATGCCGAATGGCATCCAAACTGAGATGGTGAAATGCTTCAATGGTCGCCCGCACCACTTCAGCCCGGCGCTGATCGCCGCGCGCCTCCAGCCAAGCCGCATACCGTGCGCGCGCGCCTCCTTGGGAAAAATCCGCCAAGGCGGCGTGAAGCAGATTGCGCTCTTCATGGGTAGTGGTGACGTTAACCAGCTTCATTCCGCGCCTCCATGCGACAATGCCCGATGCGAATGCGGCATAACAACCCTTATGATCAATCACGAAAGTGGGAATGTCCGCTTTAGGCACTTCCCTTCCCCAGCTTGCTCCCACTCCCACCCCCTGCTAGCACCCGCGCTCTCCGCGTTGGCGGCAGGATGCGATTGGGATGAGGCGGTTACACCCATCCCCGGGGCGGCGCGTAGCGTCGAGCCCGGGGCCCATGAACTCAGGCGTTCGTGATCCAGGGCCCCGGAATTGCGCTTCCGCCTTCGCTCTTCGAGCTTCGGCGGACAAGTCGCGCAATCTGGGGATTGGTGATGCGGGAATTGGTGAAAGTGGATCACGCCGCGCCATTTGCGTGTCATAGAGTTTCATGCCCCAGACCTCCCCTCTCCTCACCGTGATGATCGCCGCCGCGCGCAAGGCGGGGCGTGCGCTCGCGCGCGATTTTGGCGAGTTGGAAAATCTGCAGGTTTCGCGCAAGGGGCCGAGCGATTTTGTCACCGCCGCCGATCTCAAAGCCGAGAAGACCTTGTTCGAGGAACTCTCCAAGGCGCGCCCGGGCTATGGCTTCCTGATGGAGGAGCGCGGCGCGGTGGAAGGTTCCGACAAAACCCATCGCTGGATCGTCGATCCGCTCGACGGCACCACCAATCTGATGCACGGGCTGCCGCACTTCGCTGTGTCAATCGGGCTTGAGCGCGAGGGGCTTCTCGTTGCTGGCGTGGTGTACAATGTGGTGCGCGACGAATTGTTCTGGGCCGAGAAAGGCCAAGGCGCCTACATGAACGACAAGCGGCTGCGCGTCGGCGCGCGCGCCGACATGCGCGATGGCCTGTTCGCCACCGGCGCGCCGTTCAATGGCCGCGGCGATCACGCGCAATTCTTGGCCGAGATCGCCCGCGTGATCGAGCGC
>DPWD01000326.1 GCA_003526465.1 Hyphomonadaceae bacterium | reverse complement strand
GATCCCCAATCCAAATGCGCCGTGCCGCACGGCCACAACGAGATCGTCGCCGTGCGGCTAGAGCCCCGCGCGCGCTTCCGCTTCGGCGGCGCCAATGCGCAGGCGCGGTTCGAGGCGCTGAAGGCGCGCTGGCATGGCTGGATCGACGGGCATGTCGATCATGCGCTGCAACTCAACCAAGCCGATCCGCTGTTGGGATTCTTCAGAGAGCGCGAGCCGCAACGCCTCGCCAGCATCATGACTTTCGATGGCGACCCCAGCACCGAAGCGCTGGCGGCGTGCTTCTGGCTGAAACTCGCAGCGTTCCTGCGCGCCGACGGCCTGCCCTTCGAAGTGGCGCAGGTGCGGGTGGAGGAAACGCCCACCAATGCGGTGCTGCTGACGCGCGAGAATTTCGCGGCCGAGGAATGCGGGATCGCGCCTGGCGCCTGGCCCACCCGCGCCGACATGAGCATCAATGAGTTCGGGCGTCTGGCGTGAGCGGAACCGTCGATATCTGGACCGATGGCGCCTGCAGCGGCAATCCCGGACCTGGCGGTTGGGGCGCGGTGCTGCGCGCGGGCGGGCATGAGAAGGAAATTTCCGGCGCGGAGGCCGCCACCACGAATAATCGCATGGAGCTGATGGCCGCGATCGAAGCGCTGGGGGCGCTGAAGAAGCCAAGCACGGTGACGCTCCACACAGATTCCAAATACGTGATGGACGGGCTCACAAAATGGATTCACGGCTGGAAGAAAAACGGCTGGAAAACCGCCGACAAAAAGCCGGTGAAAAATGAAGACCTCTGGCGCCGGCTCGACGCCGCCAACGCGCTTCACCAGGTGACCTGGAAATGGGTCAAGGGCCACAGCGACGACGTCATGAACAACCGCGCCGACGAATTGGCGCGTGGCGCGATCAAGGGGTTGCGCTGATATGGACCGCGCGTCTTCAGACGCGCATCGTTCGCGCGAGCTCGCGGCGAAGGCGCGTCTGGAGACACGCGGTCCGGCTACGCTTGACTTCGCGATAGTTCAAGGTTAAACGGCCATTGGTTCAGCCTTAAACTACATGGAGCCGCCCATGCCCTCGCGCCGCCACGTGCTCGCCCTGCTTGCCGCAACCCCGTTCGCGGCGTCATGCGGCGGAAACATCCCCGACTACGCCGCCGCTTGGCGTTCGCCTGGCGCGGGTGAAGCCGATCCGCGCCGCTTCGCGCTCGCCCACGCGATCCTTGCGCCTAACCCGCACAACACCCAGCCCTGGCAGGTGGAGCTGCGCGGCGAGGACGAGATGTTGCTTTATTGCGACCTCGACCGACGCCTGCCCTTCACCGATCCGCTGGACCGGCAAATCACAATCGGCTTCGGCTGCTTCCTGGAGCTCTACCGCATCGCCGCTGCACAACAGGGGCGGCTCGCCGAAATCACGCCTTTCCCCGAGGGAGCGCCCGAGGGACGGCTCGACGCACGCCCGCTCGCGCACGTGCGCTTCAGCCCAGCCGCGAACGCTGCGCCCGATTCATTGTTCGCACACATCACCGCACGGCGCACCAATCGTAATGACTACGACGCTGCGCGCGCGCCGAGCGCGGCGCAACGCACCGATATCGCCACTGCATCGGCCATTCCTGGCGCGGGTCATGTTGTTGGCGCGGTCGCAGAGGGCGAACGGGTGACGCAAATCCGCGATCTCGTCTGGCGCGCGTTCGACCGCGAGATGCGCACGCGCGGTGCGCAGGAAGAGACCTACCGCTGGCTGCGCTTCGGCGCCGAGGAACGCGCACGCCATCGCGACGGGCTCTACATCGATGTCCCCGTTCCAGGCGTGCTGCGCGCGCTTGGCATGCTCGACGAAGAGACCGTCGTCAATCCAGAGTCCAGCGCCAACAGGAAGGTTGCCGAAGAGTGGAAGCGCAAAGCTGATACCGCGCCCGCCTTCATGTGGCTTACCACGCCGGACGACACGCCGACCACGCGGCTCATGGCCGGCATGGCCTATGCACGCATGAACCTCGCCGCCACTGCGGCGGGCCTTGCCATGCATCCCTGGAGCCAGGCGCTGCAGGAATACGAGGAAATGGCAGATCTCTATTCTGAAGCGAAAGCGCTGCTCGGCGCTGGCGCGGACCAGACCGTGCAGATGCTGGTGCGCGTCGGCTACGCCGAACCGGTCGAGCCGGCCGCCCGGCGCGACATCGGTGCGTTCGTGCGCGCATGAAGAAAGACGAAGCGGCGCTGCGCACCGCGTTCCAGGCGCTCACGGAGATTTCCATCATCGGCCGTCTAGCCGACACCGCGCTCGCGAAAACGCTCCCAGACGAACTCTCGATCGCCGGCTTCGGGGTGCTCAACCATTTCGTGCGACTCAACGTGGGGGGCGAGAGCCCCAGCAAGCTCGCGCGCGCGTTCCAGGTGACCAAGGGAGCGATGACCTACACGCTGCAGCACTTGGAAGCCCTCGGCTATGTGCGCATCGACGACGATCCCGCCGACGCGCGCGGCAAGATTGTGCGCATCACCGCCCGGGGACGCAAAGCGCGCGAAGCAGGCGCGGATTCGGTGCGGCCTGGCATGGTGAAGCTGCTGGAGGTCATAGGCGCCGAAGAATTCGCGCGCGCATTGCCGTTCCTGGTGAAACTGCGGCAAGTGCTCGATGCGGCGCGGGATTGAAGCGCGTTCCTCCCCCGCTTGCGGGGGAGGAACGTTACACCGCCCGCTTCACGCTCAGCGTTGCGCCATCGACACCGACAATTTCCACGCGCTCGCCAGGCGCCAGCGCTTCCGTGCTGACGGCGCGCCACATCGTGTCGCCCACTTTCACCGCGCCGACGCCGTTGGAAAATTCCGCCAGCACCGCGCGCGCGCCGATGAGCGCCTGGCCGCGCTCGTTCAAGCCGCTGGCCACGCCTTCGGCGCGCCAACGCTGCACCAGCGGGCGACCGAACGCAGTGAGCACGATCACCAACGCCGCGAACAAAGTCAGCTCCGCCACCCAGCTCAGCGGCGCGAACCAGGCGATCAAAGCCGTAACAAACGCCGCCGCCGCCGGCCACAGCAGATACGTGGTGCCGCTCGCCATCTCCGCGATCAGCAAAACAAGGCCGAGCACGAGCCAATGTTGCGGCTCGATGGCGGCGAGGGCAGTAAGCAGCGATTCCATAACATCCATGTAGCTACTAGGGTCGTCGGCTTCTAGCGGGGCCGCCAAACTGAGTCACCACCCACCCCCGGACTTCGCTCCGCGAATCCGGGGATGAGTGGACCCTGCGGTTTTGTGACCAACAACAACAGTGGCCATGCACTCCGAAGATCACGCCTTCGGCATGCCGAGGCCGCCGGTCTCGCCCTGCGCGTTGAGCGCGCGCAGGCCTTCGACCAGGCCGGCAAGGCCAGAGAGATCGGCCGGCACGATCACGGTGCGTTGCTGGTTGGAGGTGGCCAGGTGTGAAAACGCCTCGACATATTTGAGGCCAAGGAAATAGCGGATCGCGTTGACATCGCCCTTGGAGATCGCCGCCGACACCGCCTCGGTCGCGCGCGCTTCGGCGTCGGCGGAGCGTTCGCGCGCCTCGGCGTCACGGAAGGCGGCTTCCTTGCGGCCCTCGGCTTCGAGCACCACGGCCTGCTTGGCGCCTTCGGCCTTGAGGAT
>DPWD01000163.1:270-3576 GCA_003526465.1 Hyphomonadaceae bacterium | reverse complement strand
GCGCTTGGCGCGTGAGCTCAAAAGGGGTAGTCCGGTGGCAGCGCTAAGCGCGCCCCGCATGGTCTGTCTTGTACAACCGGCGAAAACCTGAAGCGTTGAACAGAACCCGGAGGGCCATACGTTTCAGAGACGGGAGCTCATGACGATCAGGGCCTCATCCCCTTCGATCATCCCCGCGACGCTGGGGTTCCGGCGATCCTCTTGGCGCCGTGCTTTCGTTCCCGGCCGATGTGCGGCGAGGCCAACTTGGGGATTGGGTGTTGGGGGTTAGGGATTGGGGGCAGCTTGCGCATTCCCGCTCCCGCGTCTCCAGCACTTCGTCCCGCTTGGGAATTTCGATCTTGAGTTTCGCGACCGGCGCGAGCGCGCTAGTCCCTAGTCCCCAAAACCTAATCCCCACCTCGCCGGGCCATTGAGTTTCTCGTTTCCTCTCCTCAACGCAAATCACACTCAAACCACATCTTCTGAACTGTTCGGCCGTTGGTACCGTAAGCCTCCCTAAAGAAGACGGGGCGATATTAGCGCCGCGCGGATGCGGTCGGATAGATTCGCGCAAGTGCTTGTTTTCGTTGAGTGGAAGCGGGGATAGAGCGCAATCTATCCCCGTATTTTCAGCGAGGACGGGCTTGCCCGGAGGCCTCGCAACGACCGGGTTAGATTCAACCCGCCGTTCCCGCCCTTCCGAGCGACCTCACGTTCATCGCCGAAACGGGACACTCGTCGGCGTGAATTGAGCAACACAGTGTGTAACGACGCGTCAGAGACTGCGCCTCCTTCGGCGACGCCACGCCACCGAATTCCATCTCTGTAGCGCGGATGCTTGATTGCGCATGTTGCCCTATAGTACGCCTTGAAGTTGAGACCCCATCTTACCAAGGATGCGCTTTACCAGCCGCGTTGAACCGGCCGCTTCTTGCGTTCGCTTGTCATTTGCCCACGATGCCTCGTCAGCGCTGCTCCGGCAGACGAAGATTCGGCGGGATGCAGGTCGCGGGGACGGCAACGGTCAAATCGGCGGGGGCTGCGCCGGTGCTGTCATCGACAATGCCCAGAGAGCAGCCGGCGTTGGGCGTCGCGCGATGGACGATAGCATAGGTATGCCCCGCCTCCGGTGTGAATTCCGCAAAAGCGCTGCATTGCCGCGTCTCCAGTGTCACGCCCGGGCCGCTCGGCGTACCAGGATATGAATGGTAAAAATTCGTGACGGCAACCAGCTGAAGAGGCGCGCCAATTGCGACGCGTACGTCGGTGTCATTGTCGGTAGTCCAGGTGAATGATGCGGCTCGGCGCGGCTCTGTGCAATTGCGGTCGGCTACCAGCTGAAACTCCTGCTGCGTGCTCCGCGCAAGTCCGGCGCCTGTCGCATAGCCCTTGCCAAAGCGTAGAAGCGCATGCGGCTCACTTTCGTTCATTTGCGAGTAGGAAGCTGCGCATGCGGTTACGCCTAAACACGCGATCATCGCTAAAACAGTGAGTCTCATATCACATTCTCCACTATTCTGATCTACTCACTCCCTGACGGCACGCAACGGACGCTTGCGGCCACGGGCGTCGTACAGCCGTCGCCCACCGGCAGCTAAGGGCCAATCGGGCACTTTCAGCCCAGTGGGAGTCAAGGCTGAACTGGCTCCCAGACCCGCCATCGAAGCCACAAACCGAGGCGCTCCCCAACCGACCGCCGCCACCCGCCAGCCCCCCCTTAAGCGTCGATGAACCGCCCCGCCCTGCATGGGCGCCCCGCCGCGGCCCACATTGGCCGGGCCCATGTACCGCTACGATCCCGTCGACCGCCTTATTGTTGAGGAACGCGTAGCGCAATTTCGTGACCAGACGCGGCGTTATCTGGCGGGGGAGATCGACGAGGACGCATTCAAACCGCTCAGGCTCCAGAACGGCCTCTACATCCAGCGTTACGCGCCGATGCTGCGGGTCGCCATTCCCTACGGCGTGCTCTCCTCGGATCAATTGCGCCGGCTCGCCCACATCGCCCGCCGCTACGACCGCGGCTACGGCCATTTCACCACCCGCCAGAATATTCAGTACAATTGGGTCAAGGTCGAGGAGGTTCCCGACATCCTGGCCGAGCTGGCCGAGGTCAGCATGCACGCGATCCAGACCAGCGGCTCGTGCGTGCGCAATGTGACCACCGATCCGTTCGCGGGCGCAGCCCCCGACGAGATCGTCGATCCGCGCCCCTATTGCGAAATCATGCGGCAATGGTCGACTCTGCACCCCGAGTTCGCGCACCTGCCGCGGAAGTTCAAGGTGGCGTTCAATGGCGCGCGCGAGGACCGCGCCGCCACGCCAGTGCACGACCTGGCGTTCGACCTCTATCACGATGACGCGGGCGACGTGCGGCTTGTCGTCAAGGTAGGCGGCGGGCAGGGGCGCACGCCGCGGCTGGCCTCGATCATCAAGCGCGACCTGCACTGGAGCGAGTTGCTTACCTACAGCGAGGCGGTGCTGCGCACCTACAACAAGCTCGGCCGGCGCGATAACATCTTCAAGGCACGCATCAAGATACAGGTCGAGACATTGGGCGCGGAGGCGTTCGCGCGCGAAGTCGATGCAGAATGGGAGCATCTGCGCGGCGGGGCGAATACCTTGACGCCGGACGCGCTCGACCGCGTGGCCAAACATTTCGTCGATCCGCCGTTGCAGGCATTGTCGGTGGGGACGCCGAGCGGGGCCTTGCCGGTCAGCGCCCATTTCCGCGCCTGGAAACAGCGCAACGTGACCGCCCATCGCCATCGCGACTATGCCTCGGTCACCATCAGTTTGAAGCGCGAGGGCATAGCGCCGGGCGACGCGACAGCAGACGAAATGGACTTCATCGCGGCCCTCGCGGATCGTTTCAGCTTCGGTGAAGTTCGCGTCTCCTATCATCAGAACCTGATTTTCCCGCATGTCGCGCGCGCCAAGCTGGCGGAGCTGTTCGGGGAGCTGGATGCGCGAGGGCTGGCGCGCGCCAACATCTCGCTTGCCTCTGACATCATCTGCTGCCCAGGGGGCGATTTCTGCTCGCTCGCCAACGCCAAGTCGATCCCGCTATCGGCGGAGATCGCCGCAAAGCTTGCGCCGATCGAGGAAGAACTTGGCCCGATCTCCATCAACGTGTCCGGCTGCATCAATGCCTGCGCGCACCACCATGTCGGCCATATCGGCGTGCTCGGNNGGCGTCGAGAAGGCGGGCGAGGATTGGTATCAGGTGCTGGTGGGCGGGCGCCCCGACGGCGCCGGCGCGCTCGCGGTGCTGACCGGCAAGGCAGTGCGCCAGGAGGCGGTGCCCGCGATCATCGACCGGCT
>DPWD01000163.1:0-132 GCA_003526465.1 Hyphomonadaceae bacterium | reverse complement strand
CCGCGAACGAAGGCAGCGGCGATGTGCGCAAGAAGATCGTGCCGGTGATCAAGCCGCCCGCCGGCCCATCGGCGACCGAATGGGAGGGCGGCAAATACCTCTCGATGCAGGAATGGCTTGAAGGCGCCGAGC
>DPWD01000026.1 GCA_003526465.1 Hyphomonadaceae bacterium | reverse complement strand
CAGTTCAAGGACAAGGCCGGCAAACATGCCGAGCGCATGAGCGTCGGCCTCTTTGCTTATCCGGTGCTGCAGGCGGCCGATATCCTCGCCTACAAGGCCACGCATGTGCCGGTCGGTGAAGATCAGAAGCAGCACCTGGAATTGGCGCGCGACATCGCCCAGAAGTTCAACAATGATTTCGAGGCGCCAGGCTTTTTTCCCTTGTCGGAGCCGCTGATCCAGGGCCCTGGCGCGCGCATCATGAGCTTGCGCGAGGGGACCAAGAAAATGTCGAAGTCCGATCCCTCCGACATGACCCGCATCAACCTCACCGACGATGCGGACACCATCATGAACAAGATCAAGAAAGCCACCACCGATCCGCTGCCGGTGCCGGAGTCCAAAGAGGGGCTAGCAGGCAGGGCGGAAGTGGAAAACCTGGTCGGCATCTATGCGGCGATGAGCGAGCGAGGCGTCGATGACGTGCTGGGGGAGTTCGGCGGCAAGGGCTTCGGCGTGTTCAAGCCGGCGCTGGCGGAATTGCTCGCCGCCAAGCTTGCGCCCATCGCCGCGGAAATGCGCCGGCTCAACGCCGACCCGGTAGCGCTGGACGCGATCCTGCGCAACGGCGCCGAACGCGCCCGCGCCATCGCCGCGCCGATCATGGCGCAGGTGCGGGGGAAGGTAGGGTTTTGGGGGAGTTGAGGCGCCGAGGTCTCAACCGGGGCAATAGCGAATTGCGAAACTTGACACGCCACAATTATGTAGCTACATAAATGACCCAATACGAATGGGACCCAGGCAAAGCGCGCGCGAATCTCGCCAAGCACGGCGTGTCGTTTGACGCGGTCGCCGATTTCGATTGGTCACGTGCGATCGAGATCGAGGATGACAGGTTCGACTATAGCGAGGCGCGGACGCTCGCGATCGGACCGATCAAGGGCGTCTTGTTTGTTTTGATTTACACGCCGAGGGGCGAGGTCGTGCGGGTCATCAGCCTGCGCCGCGCCACGCCCAGGGAACGGAGAGATTATGAAAAAGCGCAAGCCGGCGGGGATTAGCAAAGCGGATTGGAACGCGGTTGACAGCCCGCCCGTCAGTTCAAGGCTGATCGCGCGCATGCGCCCGGCGCAGCGTGGTCGCCCCCCGCTGGGGGAAGCCAGCAAGGAGCAGGTAACGCTTCGAATCGACGCCGACGTGATTGCGCGTTTTCGCGCCTCTGGCGCTGGTTGGCAGTCGCGTATCAACGAGGCATTGCGTCAGGTCGCGCCTGCCGTCGACGCCAAGCGGCCTGCGACAAGAAGTGTCGCCAAGAAAGCCAAGCAGGGCTAGACCCGCCCCTCATGTCTATCACCCCCTTCGCCATCCTGGTCGTCGCCGACGAGAGCGACGAGTTTCCCGTCGCGCTGACCTATGCCGGCCTGATCGCCAAGCGCACCGGCGCGCGGCTGGTCATGCTGCGGGTGATCGAGCCGACTGATCCCGCGCCCTGGGCCTCGATCACCGAGGAGATGCGCCGGCAGGCGCAATCCTCGGCGGAATCGCTCACCCAGCGTTTCGCGGCGGAGGTCTGGGCCGAATGCGGCATCACCGCCGAGCCGGTGCTGCGGGAAGGGGATCTGAAGCCCGAGCTGCGCAAGCTCCTGGAGGAAGATCGCTCCATCAAGCTGCTGGTGCTGGCTTCCGAAGCTGGCCCGCGCGGTCCGGGGCCGCTGGTGGCGCAATTGGGCAAGAGCGCGGGGCTGGGCGGGCGGCCCGTCCCGGTGATGGTGGTCCCTGGCGCGCTCACGCGCGCCGAGATCCGGGCCCTGGCGTTGCCGCTCAACCTTGACCCTGCCGGGTGAAAGGGCCACCTCGGGCTCATGTTCATTCAGACTGAATCCACGCCCAATCCGCGCACGCTGAAATTTCTGCCCGGCCGTGACGTGCTCGGAACCGGCGGGCGCGATTTCAGTGAAGCGAGCGCGGCGGCGGCTTCGCCATTGGCGCTGAGCCTGTTCTCGGTGGAAGGTGTCGAGCGCGTCTATCTGGGCAGCGATTTTCTCACCATCACCAAGGCCGACCAGATCGAATGGCCGCACCTGAAGCCGCATGTGTTGGCTGCGATCATGGATCATTTCATGTCGGGCGCGCCGACGCTCGTGGAGGAGGGCGCAGGCGCAGAAGCCGAGATCGCCTACGAAGGAGAGGCCGCCGACATCGTCAAGGAGATCAAGGAAATCATCGAGGCGCGGGTGCGGCCCGCGGTGGCGCGCGACGGCGGCGACATCACGTTTCACTCCTGGGAGCATGAAACCGGAGTGGTGCGCCTTACCATGAAGGGTTCGTGCGCGGGCTGCCCATCCTCAACGCTGACCCTGAAACAAGGCATCGAGAACATGCTCAAGCACTACGTGCCGGAAGTGAACGCTGTGGAGCAGGTGATTTAGCGTGATTGCGGCGAAGCGCGGCAAAATAGACTGCGACCTGTACCTTATGGCGAGCGTCGGACCGAAAGCGACCGGCCTCCCTTTCGTGGTCTATATCTCTGAACAACAGGGGGGCGCCGGGCCGTGGGTTGGCGTGAGACGCGAATCGGGAGGGTGCTCGGCGATCGTCTCGATCGCCGCGCCAACGAGCATCTTCCAGGGGTCGCTTGAGGAGCAGCAGCTCGGCGCCTTGGCGGCATGGATTGCGTACAATCGCGACGTCTTGCTGGGGTACTGGGATCGTTCCATCGAAAGCACCGCTGACGTGCTCGCCGCCTTGAAGCCGTTGCCGAGCGGGACCTAATGCTCGTTCTCGCCATCGACACCGCGCTCGACGCCTGCTCCGTTGCCCTTGCGCGTGGCGATGTTGTGCTTGCTGCCCAGAGCGAATCCATGCAGCGCGGCCAGGCTGAGCGGCTGGCGCCGATGGTGCGCGAGGTCATGGAAGAGGCGGGCGTTGCCTTCGCCGCGCTCGATCGCGTCGCGGTGACAAAGGGCCCGGGCTCGTTCACGGGCGTTCGCGTCGGCCTATCGTTTGCGCGCGCGCTGGCGCTGGCGCTCGGCAAGCCATGTATCGGCGTTTCGACGCTGGAGGCGCTGGCGCTTGGAGAAGCCGAAGCGGGCCTG
>DPWD01000223.1 GCA_003526465.1 Hyphomonadaceae bacterium | reverse complement strand
GACGGGCGAACCGCCAGGGCAGTCGCGGCCTCGTTTGTGAGGCCGCCGGGCCCCGTCACGAAGAAGAAGGGCGCCGCGCGCCATGACCAAGCGCATCCAATCGAAATATAAATCCAACCGCCGCTTCGGCCTCAATCTCTGGGGCCGCCCGAAATCCCCGGTCAATAAGCGCCAATATGGGCCCGGCCAGCACGGCCAGCGCCGCAAGGGCAAGACCAGCGATTTCGGGCTGCAGCTCATCGCCAAGCAGAAGCTGCGCCTGTACTACGGAAACATCACCGAAAAGCAGTTCCGCCGCACCTATGAAGAGGCGGCGCGGCGCAAGGGCAACACGGCCGAAAACCTGATCGGCCTGCTCGAAAGCCGGCTCGACGCGGTGGTCTATCGCTCGAAATTCGCGCCGACCGTGTTCGCCGCGCGGCAATTCGTCAATCACGGCCACGTCAAGGTGAACGGCCGACGCGTGACCATTCCCTCGTTCGTGTGCAAGGCGGGCGATGTCATCGAAGTGCGCGATAAGGCGCGCACGATGGCCACAGTGCTCGAAGCCATGCAGAGCGCTGAACGCGACATCCCCGATTATCTCGACATCGACACCAAGGCGATGACGGCGCGTTACGCGCGCGTGCCGCAGCTCGCGGATGTGCCCTATCCGGTGCAGATGGAGCCGAACCTCGTCGTCGAGTATTACGCGAGCTGAGTGTGGCGCGCGCCGCCGCCGCAGCATGAGCGCGGCGCGCTTCATCCTGACGCTCGAATGCCCGGACGCGGTCGGGATTGTCGCGGCCGTTGCGACGTTTCTGGCCGATCGGGGCTATTCGATCGAGGAATCCGATCAGTTCCACGATGGCGAACGCGGCGCGTTCTTCATGCGCACGGCGTTTTCGGCGCCCGCGCCGCTGACGCCCAGTCTGGACGAACTCGAAGTTGGATTTGCGCCGATCGCGCGCCGCTTCGCTATGGGCTGGCGCATTCACGATCTGGCCGTGCGGCCTAAAATCCTCCTCGCCGTGTCGAAGATCGATCATTGCCTGATCGATCTCTTTCATCGCCAGGAGGCGCACTGGCTTAAGGCCGATATCGTCGCCGTGATTTCCAATCATGAGGATTTGCGCGACTTCGTGACGGCGCGCGGCGCGCCCTATCATCACGTTCCAGTCACGGCCGCGACAAAGGCCGCCGCCGAGGCGCGGCTGCTCTCAATCATGGAGGAAAGCGGCGCCGAACTCCTCGTGCTCGCCCGCTATATGCAGGTGCTGACGGGCGCCACATGCGCCGCGCTCGCCGGACGCGCCATCAACATCCATCATTCCTTCTTGCCGAGCTTCAAGGGCGCGCGCCCTTATCATCAGGCGTTTGAGCGCGGCGTCAAAATTATCGGCGCCACGGCGCATTATGTGACGGCCGATCTCGACGAGGGCCCGATCATCGAGCAAGGCGTGGAGCGCGTAGCGCACCACCATACGCCGCAAGACCTGATCGAGATCGGCCGTGACCTCGAACGCCAGGTCCTGGCGCGGGCTGTGCGTTGGCATGTCGAACGGCGCGTGGTGATCTCTGGCGCGAAGACGGTGGTGTTTCGGTGAGCGTATGAGCAAGTTAAAAGATTGGCGCGCGATCGACGAGGCGTTGCGCGTAAAGCCCGGCGAGAAGGCCAAGCTCGCCGAGCGCGACTGCGTGGGCGACGATCTCTTCCCCGATCGCGCCGAGGCGGAGGAGCGTGCGCAGGCCTGCGCGGGCGCCATCAATGACCTGCAAGATCGCCTCTGGGCTGAGCGGAGACGCGCGCTGCTTATCGTGCTGCAGGGGATCGATACGTCGGGAAAGGATGGCGCCGTGCGCGGCGTCTTCAACGCGTGCGGCCCCCTCGGCGTGGCCGTTACGCCGTTCGGCCGTCCCAGCGAGGAGGAGCTCGCGCGTGATTATCTTTGGCGTGTGCATCAAGCCATTCCCAAGAAGGGCATGATCGGCATCTTCATCCGATCGCACTATGAAGATGTGCTTGTGGTGAAGGTGCGCGCGCTGGCGCCAGCCAAGGCGATCGAGGCGCGCTACGACCAGATCAACGCGTTCGAAAAGCACTTGAGCGAGAATGGCGTCGTCATCCTCAAATTCATGCTGCACATCTCCAAGGACGAGCAGGCCGAGCGCTTGCAGGCCCGTCTCGACGATCCCGCCAAACACTGGAAATTCAATCCAAGCGATCTTGAGGATCGCGCCTTATGGAGCGATTTCGAGGCCGCATATGAAACGGCGCTGACGCGCTGTTCGACGCCCCATGCGCCGTGGCGCGTCGTGCCGGCGAACCGCAAATGGCGGCGCAATGCGCTGATCGGCGAAATCGTGCGCGGAACGCTTGAGGATATGAACCCGCGCTACCCAAAACCGGCTTGGAAGCCGGGCGATTTCAAGATCGTCTGAGCGGCGCGGGCTCGCTCGCGTCTTCCTTGATGATGCCGAGGGAGACGACGCGCTTGAGCGCTTCTTCGGGACCCAGCGAAATGGGCTTCAGGGCCGTGCGCGGGAAATAGATGAGAAATCCAGAGGTCGGGATCGGCGCTTGCGGCACGTAAACGGCCACCAGTTCGTCGCCGACTTCCGATGTGATCTCACCCGCATCCTCATTGGTGACAAACCCGATCGCCCAGGCGCCGGGACGGGGAAATTCCACCAATACGGCTTCCTTGAACGACGTGCGCTCCGGCGCGGCGACCTGCTTGAACACTTGTTTCGAGCCGCCATAGATCGAGCGCACGATTGGCAATTGCGTGACGAGCCGCTCCGTCCAGCGCAGCGCGAGGCGGCCGACATAATTGCCCGCAAGCGCGCCGATGATGGTCAGCGTCGCGATCGCGAAGGCGACGCCTACGCCCGGTATCGCCTCGGCGAGCGGCTGCACACGCTGCGGCAAGAGCGGCCAGACATTGTTGTCGATCAGGTTGACGACCGTCCAGATCAGCCAGCCGGTGACCACGAAGGGCAGCACAAGCGCCACGCCCGCCAGAAACGAATTGCGCACCCAGACGAGGGGGTTGAACGTGTGTGGCTCACTCATGGCTCGCCCTCTAGACCGCTTTCAGGAAAGATGTGTAGTGGTTTTCTCGTCTGGTTTTTCACTTTCGAAAAATCGAAAGCGATGGTGAAAGCGGTCAAGGTATTTGATTGGCGCGGTTTGCGGGCGGCCGACCGATTCCCGCTCGGCCTGAAACCGCGCCGGCGCGTCACCCGGGCGAAGGCGAGCGCCTTACGCGCCTGACTGCGCGCCGCGATGAATTATGCGGTCCGTTGGGAGGACGGCGTCGGCCGCGTAGGGCTCGCTCATCTTGATGGCGTCATAGAGCGGGCCGAAATCGGTCTCGATCGAAGAGCGCATCAATTGCTCGAATGATTCCAGCACAAAATACGTCGATTGGAAGCGGTCAATCCAATAACGGGTGCGCATTACGCGCTCGAGCGCATAGCCAATGCGGTTGGGCGAAGGCGAATCCACGGAGAATTTCGTTTCGCCAAAGGATGACAGCATCCCCGCGCCATAGGCCTTGATGTTTCCATCGACCGCGAGGAGGCCGAACTCGACCATGTACCAATAAAGGCGCGCGAGGATGGGCACCGCGTCATGGGCGATCGCCTTGGGGCCGCCCTTGCCGTATTCTTGAAGGTAATCGGCGAACACCGGATCGAACAGCAGCGGCACGTGGCCGAACACGTCGTGGAAGACGTCGGGCTCGACGAGGTAGTCCAGCTCCTCCGGCGTGCGAATCCACCAGCTGGCGGGAAAGCGCTTCTCCGCGAGGTGGGCGAAGAACACGTCGTCGGGCACAAGGCCAGGCACGCAGACAACCTCCCAGCCTGTCGCGCGGCGCAAGCGCTCGGAGAGGCGCGCGATGTTCGGTATGGCGTCCGCGCATTCCATGGCGTGGAGCGAGTCCACGAACATCGGCGCGGCGTAATCCCTCACCAGCGCCGTTTGCCGTTCATAGAGTCTACGCCACAGCGCGTGATCCTCGGGCGCGTATTGCTCCGGCTGCGGCACCGTCCAATCGGCGGCCATGTGCTCGTAATCGCCGCGCAGACCATGGGCTGTCGGCGCCTTTTGCAGTGCTGTTGGGATGACGGGCATGTCACGCATCTCGCTTTCGACTCGCGCAGTTTAGGAGCGTGCGCCGCGAAAGTCCTCGCTTCCGAAGGCGCGCTTGCCCTGGAGCGCGGATGGAAATTGCGCGCCGCAAGCCTTAACGGGCCCTATGTTGCGCGATCGGCGGGCGCGCAGTCGTTAGCGACAATAGTGGCGCAGGCCGTCCCGCCCCAGATAGGTTCCGGAATAGGGGTCGAACGAGCGGTAGCGGCGCGCGCAATAGGCGATCCAGGCCGGATCGTTGAGGCGGGACTGCGCGTACTCCTGTTGTTCGCGCGAATCCGCGATCGCCGCGCCGAGAACAAACCCAAGGATCGCGCCCGCGAAGAGGCCGAACACCGCATCGTGATCGTCGTCACGGTGGCCATGGCGACGCAGCCAATCGCGCCGATAGCGCCACTGCTCATCGCCCCATTGCGGCGGCGGGTGGCGGCGATTGTCCCACCGTGCATCTGGCGGCGGCGGTGGGCGGACCTCATGACCCGGCGGGGGATCGCGCCGCTGCTCCCAATAAGGATAGGGCGCCGGCGCCCCATCGTGGCGATCTCGCTGCGCGTAAGCGGGCGTCGCCGCGAGCGTCGCGGCGGCCATCAAGCCGGCTAATCCATTGGTGAGAAATCGGCGCATGCGAGCCTCCAGGAACGGAGGCATGCAAGGCCAGATTTGGCGCGCCGGCGTTGCGATGAATCAATGGGAGTCGAAGCGCGCCGTTACGCCGCCAGCGTCACGCCCTTCTCCTCGAACATCTCCTTGAGTTCGCCAGTCTCGAACATTTCCTTCACGATGTCGCATCCGCCCACGAATTCGCCCTTCACATAGAGTTGGGGAATGGTCGGCCAATCGGAGAATTGCTTGATCCCTTCGCGCACGTCCTGGTCCGCGAGCACATTCACGTCCGCGAACGCCACGCCCATGTGATCGAGCACGCGCACGACCATTTGCGAAAAGCCGCATTGCGGGCGCTCGGCCGTGCCTTTCATAAAGAGAACGACGTCATTGGCGCCGATGGTTTGGCGAATGGCGGCGAAGGCGGCGGGTTCGGTCTGGGCTTGGGACATCGGGCGCTCCTGTGGCTGAAAGGTAGGTTCGCGCCGCGCCGCCATCAAGGCGGATTCCCGTGGCGTCGGGGCCTGCGCCGGTTCAAGAATTGGCCCCGCGGCGGGGCGGGAGCAAGGGATGGAGCAGGACCTCATCAAAGTGACGCGCGAAGGGCCGATCGCGTTCGTCACCATCGATCGGGCCGAGCGACGCAACGCGCTCACCGCCGATATGTTGGCGGCGCTGGAGGCGGCGGCGCGCGCCTTCGCCGGCGATGAGGCGACCAGG
>DPWD01000339.1 GCA_003526465.1 Hyphomonadaceae bacterium | reverse complement strand
CGCCCACCGCCTCGCGTGGCAGTTCGCCCTGCGCCGGCGCAGGCGCTGGCGGGGGCTCCGCGCCGGTGCGTTTGCCCAGCGTGGAATAGAGGCGGAACAGGACGAACCCGGCGACAAAGGCGAGGATCGCGATCTGGATCAAGCTGTCGTTCAATTCACAACTCCCAAGGCCGGTCTTGGCCGGACCCGCCGCAGCAAGATAGTCACAAGCACGTCCCTGCGCCAGCTTGCCCTTGCGTTTACCGCCCGATCCGACCGTGCTAGCGCTGCGGCCAGGATGAGCATGGACAATCTGGCCCTGGACGGCCCGCCCGCCGAAGCCCCCCACCTCCGGGTGCTGGCCCAATACCTGAAGGAAGTTTCCTTCCGCAATGTGGCCGCCGCCGCCGCCGTGCTGCAGGCGCACGACCACCAGCCCACCATCGACATGGGCGTGGAGGTGAAGACCCGGCCAATGGGCAGCCAGGGCGACGCCGCCGAGGTCGATCTCTGCATCAACGTGGAGGCCAAGCGCCTAGATTTACCCATGTTCTCGGTGGATCTCGTCTATTCGGGCGTGTTTCAGTTCGTGAACGTCCCGGCCGCCGAACTTGAGCCCTACATCTGGATCGAGTGCCCGAGATTGCTATTTCCGTTCGCCCGGCAAGTGCTGGCCGAGGTTACGCGTGAGGGCGGCTATCCGCCCTTGCTGATCAGCCCAATGGACTTTGCCCCACTCTATTGGGCCGAATTGCGCGACCGGGAGAGCCGCGCGCAGACGCCCGCCGACCCGCCGCCGGAAAGCGTTTCCCCAGCAGATGTCCCCTTGGGCGGGCTATCCGAAGCGCCTCCATAAAGCTTCCGGACCTAGGGTGGCGGTAAAGGCGGCGTGGGCTGCTTCTTCGGCTGCGGATATCTTAGGCGCGAGTGGCGTCGGGCGTGGCTGCCTGCGAATGAATTGGACTGGCGCTTGCGCACCGGATTCTTCGCTCGCGGCCGGCGCTAAATCGTCGAAAACGAGCCGCTGCTCGCGGCCGCCCCGGAGCTGCAGATAAACTTCAGCGAGGATGCGCGCATCGACAAGCGCGCCGTGTCCGCCTGGACCTTTGCGCGAGGCAAGATCGAAGCCGTAACGGTCAAGCTGAAACCGCTTCGCCAACGCATCCAGCGAACAAGACGCGCCGGGGAAGCGCTTGCGCGCGATCGTAAGCGTGTCGACAAACCGGCTCGCCTGCATCGCATCGCGCCCGCTGCGCACAAGTTCGGCGTTGATAAAGCTCTGGTCGAACGACGCGTTGTGCGCCACCAGCGGCGCATCGCCGATGAAACTCAAGAATTGCTCCACGAGGTCGGCGAAGCGCGGGTGGTTCTTGAGAAAGTCGCGCGTCAGCCCATGTACGCGCACCACTTCGTCGGGCACGCTGCGCTCGGGGTTGAGATAGAGGTGCAGTTCGCGCCCGGTGCGCTCCAGGCCCATCAGCTCGACGCAACCGATCTCGACCAGCCGGTCAGGGCCATTTTCGCTCAAGGGATCGAGCCCCGTCGTTTCCGTGTCGAAGACGATTTCCCGCATGAGAACGGCGCTAGTGTGCTTCGCGCAGCGCGTCCAGCACGGAACGAACCTGGGCGCGGGTTTGCTCCAGGGCGCCGCCGGTGTCGATGACGAAATCAGCGCGTGCGCGCTTTTCCGCATCCGGCATTTGCCGCGCCAGGATGGCTTCGAACTTCTCGACAGTCATACCCGGCCGCGCCAGGACGCGCGCGCGCTGAACGTCGGCGGGCGCGGACACGACCACGACCTTGTCGACCGCGTGGGGCTTGCGCGATTCCAGCAAGAGCGGAATGTCGAGCACGACGCACTCCGCACCCGCCTCGCGCGCCGCCTCCAGAAAGTCCCGCTGCGCCGCCGCGACCAGCGGATGCACGATCGCCTCCAACGCCTTCATGGCGGCCTCGTTTCCGACGACACGCGCCGAAAGCGCCGCACGATCGATGGCGCCGGATTTCAGCACACCTGGAAATGCTTGTTCGACGGGCGCAATCGCGGCGCCGCCCGGCGCGTAGAGCGCGTGCACGGCGGCGTCGGAATCGAACACCGGCGCGCCCTCTTCGGCAAACATCGCCGCCACGGTGGATTTGCCCATGCCGATGGAACCGGTCAGTCCAATGACGATCATGGCGACAGCGCCGCTTCGAGCCGCGCTCGCGCCTTGGCTGCGCTTGGCGTAACGCCAAACCACAATTCAAAGGCGCGCGCGCCCTGATGAATGAGCATGCCGAGGCCGTCTATCGCTGTCAGGCCGCGCGCGCGCGCGGCGCGGAGCAATTGGGTCTCCAGCGGCCGGTAGACAATATCGGCGACAATTGCGGTGTCCCGGCATCGGGCCACCGGCCATTGCGGCGCCTCGGCGCCGGCAAGCCCAAGCGAGGTTGCCTGCACGATGAGGTCCGCCTCCGCAAAGCCCTCCTCTAGCGCCTCCCAAGGGAGGGTGCGTCCGTTACGGAGCGCAGCGGCGGCGGCCTCAGCGCGCACGGCGGTTCGATTGACGAAGC
>DPWD01000153.1 GCA_003526465.1 Hyphomonadaceae bacterium | reverse complement strand
CGCACCGCCGCCGCAATCGAGGCGGCCTTGGCGCAGCGCGGCGTGCTGGTGCGCGGACTCGCGAACTACGGGATGCCCGACTTTTTGCGCATCACAATTGGCGCCCCGGCGGCCATGGCGGCGCTTGCCAGCGCGCTGGAGGACAGCGTCCAACCCCGACCTGACGGTTTGTAGCATGTTATTTGCGAACAATCAGTATTTTTCGGAATATTTCGCCCACCCTATCGTTTCCGGTTGCGATTTACGAAAAAATCTTCTATCAAGAGCGCTAGGAGGCTGAATTGTTCGCACCCGCACACCGGCGTCACAACCGCTCCATGGCCGTTTCGGCTGTGGCGATTCCGGCGTGCGAGCGGCAATTCCTGCTCCTGCTTGGCGTCGCACTTAGCATCGTAGCGCTTATTGGGCGCTCCGGAGCGGCGTGGCTGCAGGCAACCTGACCCCCAACAGGACCGCAAGCACCCCGCTCCCGAAAGGAAGCGGGGTTCTTGCTGCGCGGTCGACACTTGGAGCTGAATTGAGCGAGCCCTCCTCCCCAGCCAACCGGCGCAGCAGCGTCGTAACGAGCGGCGCCAACCGCGCGGCGGCGCGCTCGTATCTGCGCGCGGCAGGCATGGGCGATGGCGATTTCGAGCGCCCGATGATCGCGGTGGTGAACACTTGGTCGTCGGTGACGCCGTGCAACATGCACCTCGGCGATCTGGCCGAGCACGTGCGCCGCGGCGTGCGAGACGCTGGCGGGTTTCCGATCGATTTCAACACCATCGTCGTCACCGATGGAATCTCGATGGGGACGCCCGGCATGAAGGCGTCGCTGATCTCTCGCGAGATCATTGCGGATTCTATTGAGCTTGCGGTGCAGGGCCATCAGCTCGATGGCGTGGTTTGCATTGTCGGCTGCGACAAGACCATTCCCGCCGCCGCCATGGCGCTAGCGCGCATGGATCTGCCGGGGCTGGTGCTCTACGGCGGCACCATCATGGCGGGGCTGCACGCCGGCAAGGAAATCTCGATCCAGGACGTGTTCGAAGCCATCGGCGCGCACGGCGCGGGCAGCATCGGCGACGCCGAGTTGAAAGCGGTGGAGTCCGCCGCGTGTCCCGGCGCCGGCGCGTGCGGGGGCCAATTCACCGCCAACACCATGGCGATGGCGCTTACCGTGATGGGCCTCTCGCCGATGGGCGCCAACGATGTTCCCGCTGTGCACAAGGACAAACCCACGGAGGCGGCACGCTGCGGGCGTCTTGCGGTGGAACTGGTCAAGAGCGGCGCCAATGCGCGCCAATTCGTCACGCGCGATGCGCTGATGAACGCCGCGGTCGCGGTCTCCGCCAGCGGCGGTTCGACCAACGCAGTGCTGCACTTGACCGCCATCGCCGCCGAGGCTGGCGTCCAATTCAGCATCGAGGATTGCCACGCGGCCTGCGCGGCAACGCCGGTGATTTGCGATCTGAAGCCCGGCGGGCGCTTTCTGGCGAGCCATTTGTTCCTAGCCGGCGGCACTCGCCTTGTCACCAAACGTCTCGCCGATGCGGGCAAAATCGCCGACGCGCCAACGGTGTCAGGCAAGACGCTATTTGCGGAAGCCGCCGAAGCGACTGAAGCCAAAGGGCAGGAGGTCGTCACTGATTTCACGCGCCCAGTAATGGCGCGCGGCTCCTATGCCGTGCTTTACGGCAATGTCGCGCCAGACGGCGCGGTGATCAAACTCGCCGGCCACGAGATCGCGCAATTCGAGGGCCCCGCGCGCGTGTTCGACAGCGAGGACGCGGCGTTCGCGGCAGTGCAAGCCGGCGCCATCAACGAAGGCGATGTGATCGTCATTCGCTACGAAGGCCCCAAGGGCGGTCCCGGCATGCGCGAGATGCTGCAGGTTACCGCCGCACTGAAAGGACGCGGCGTCAAGGACGTGGCGCTCATCACTGACGGACGCTTTTCTGGCGCCTCTTACGGCTTCGTTATTGGCCACGTCGCCCCGGAAGCCGCCATCGGCGGCCCGATCGCGCGCATCCGCGAGGGCGATGTCATTCGCGTCGACGTGCCCGCGCGGCGCATCGACGTGAACGCCGACATTGCCAAGCGCTCCTTTGCCCCACCCGTACGGCCGGCGCCAGTCGGCGCCTTCGCCAAATACGCAGCACTTGTTTCCTCCGCGTCCAAGGGCGCGGTCACCATCCCAACCCAAGAGGCCAAATAATGCCAGCTCAAGTCTACACCAACGACGATGTCTCCACCGACGCGCTCAAGGGCAAGCGCATCGCCATTGTCGGCTACGGCAGCCAGGGGCGCGCCCACGCGCAAAACCTGCGCGACGGCGGCTTCGATGTAGTCGCCGGCGTCCGCAGGGGCGGCAAGGGTTGGAAACACGCGAGCGAAGACAAGATCGCCACCGCCGAACCGGCCGATGCCGTCGACGGCGCCGACCTGGTGGCATTGCTGGCGCCGGACATGGCGCAAGCGGAGCTGTGGACCCAAACCATCGAACCGAAGGTCGCCAAGGGCGCGACCATTCTGTTCGCGCACGGCTTCTCCATCCATTACGGCCGCGTCAAGCCACGCGCGGACCAGGACGTGGTGCTGGTGGCGCCGAAAGGACCGGGCGATCTTGTGCGCAAGGAATATGCGCGCGGGCGCGGCGTGCCGGCGTTGTTTGCCGTCCATCAGAACGCCACCGGCAAGGCGCGCGAGCGCGCGATGGCGTACGCGAAGGGCATTGGCGGCGCCATCGGCGGATTGATCGAGACTACGTTTGCCGAAGAAACCGAAACCGATCTGTTCGGCGAACAGGCAGTGCTCTGCGGCGGAGCCAAGGAATTGGTGCTCGCAGGCTACCAGACCTTGATCGACGCAGGCTACCAACCGGAAGTCGCCTATTTTGAGTGCATGCACGAACTGAAGCTGATCGTGGATTTGTTCTACGAAGGCGGCATCTCGAAAATGCACGACTTCATCTCCGAAACCGCGAAGTACGGCGCGGTGGTCTCCGGCCCGCGGGTGATCACCGAGGAAACCAAGGCCCGCATGCGCGACATTCTGAAGGACATCCAATCGGGCTCGTTCGCGCGCGAGTGGATCCTGGAGAACCAGGCCGGCAAGCCGCGCTACAACGCCCTGCTCAACGCCGATCGCGAACAGGACATCGAGAAAACAGGCGCGGCGCTACGCGCGCGCATGGCCTGGTTGAAACCCGGCGCAAACAACCAAGCGGATTGAACCACACTCATGAGCGCTCAAGCCGCCCCCTCAGAGGAAAACCAGACCCCGGCGCCGGCCAAACAGAAAACCGGCGCAGAGCTGCTGCTCGACGCGCTGCAGGAGCAAGGCGTCGAGGTAATTTTTGGTTATCCCGGTGGAGCTGTGTTGCCGATTTACGACGCGCTTTTCCAGCGCGACAGCATCCGTCACATCCTGGTGCGCCACGAACAAGGCGCGGCCCACGCGGCAGAGGGATATGCGCGCGCTACCGGCAAGGTCGGCGTGCTCTTGGTGACTTCCGGGCCGGGCGCAACCAATGCGGTGACAGGCCTGACTGACGCATTGCTCGATTCAGTGCCCATCGTGTGCATCACCGGGCAAGTGCCGCGCAAGTTGATCGGCACCGACGCGTTCCAGGAATGCGACACTGTGGGCATCACCCGCTCATGCACCAAGCACAATTACCTGGCGCCGTCGGCCGAGCGCCTGCCTGCTATCGTGCACGAGGCGTTTCACATCGCCAAAAACGGCCGCCCGGGCCCAGTCGTGATCGATATCCCGAAGGACGTGCAGTTCGAACGCGCCGACTACACGCCGCGCGCGCAAGCGAAAGTGCGCGATTGCGTGCCGGCGACGCGCGTTTCCAGCACGCAGATCGAGCAGGCGGTCGAGCTGATGCGCCAGGCGCGCAAGCCGGTGCTCTATACCGGTGGCGGGATCGTCAATTCGGGGCCGCAGGCGAGCGCGGCGCTGCGCATGTTAGCGCGCGAGACGGGCTTTCCGGTCACTTCGACACTCATGGGCCTCGGCGCTTTCCCCGCTTCCGATCCGCAATGGCTGGGCATGCTGGGCATGCATGGCAGCCTTGAGGCCAACAACGCGATGCACGATTGCGACGTGATGGTGTGTATCGGCGCGCGCTTTGACGACCGCGTGACCGGCCGCCTCGACGCCTTCTCGCCGAACTCGCGCAAGATCCATGTCGATATTGACCCCTCCTCGATCAACAAGAACGTGCCGGTGGACATCGCGCTGGTTGCGGATGCGGGCGCCGCCATGGAGGCGCTGATCCATGAATGGCGTCGCCGTAATGCAGCAAATCCGCACGACAAGGCGCGGCTCGATCTCTGGCGCAGGCAAATCGAAGCTTGGCGCGCGCGCAAATCCTTCAGCTACGCCCCGTGCGACAAGGCCATCAAGCCGCAGCTGGCGGTAGAGCGCCTCTACGCGCTCACTCGCGGCAAGAACGTGTACATCACCACCGAAGTCGGCCAGCACCAGATGTGGGCGGCGCAGCATTTCCATTTCGAGGAACCCAACCACTGGATGACCTCCGGCGGCCTCGGCACCATGGGCTACGGATTGCCTGCCGCTCTTGGCGTGCAAACAGCGTTCCCCGACGCGCTGGTGATCGACATCGCTGGCGACGCCTCGGTGCAGATGACGATGCAGGAAATGTCGACCGCCGTGCAGCACGATCTGCCGATCAAGGTGTTCATCCTCAACAACGCCTATCTCGGCATGGTCCGGCAATGGCAGGAATTGCTGCACGGCGGACGTTACTCGCATTCGTATTCAGCAAGCCTGCCCGACTTCGTAAAGCTGGCGGAAGCCTATGGCTGCGTCGGCTTGCGCGCCGAGCGCCCTGATGAGCTCGACTCCAAGATCGGGGAAATGCTGTCGGTCAACCGCCCAGTGATTTTCGATTGCGTGGTGACGCAGGAGGAGAACGTGTTCCCGATGATCCCCTCGGGGGCCGCGCACAACGAAATGTTGTTCGGCGACGCCGAAGCCCGCCGCCACGAAGTGAGCGCCAAAGGAAAGGTGCTGGTCTGATGGCCGATGACGCACCCCCAGCGCCCATCGTCGCCGACGAAGGCCCGGCGCGCGAGGCAATCCTTGCCGCCATCGTCGACAACGAACCCGGCGTGCTGGCGCGCATTGTCGGCCTCGTCTCCGCGCGTGGATATAACATCGAGAGCCTCACGGTGGCCGAGACCGATGTCGAACGCCACACTTCGCGCATCACCTTGGTGACGCGCGGTTCAGACGCGAAGATCGAGCAGATCAAGGCGCAGTTGGCGCGCTTGGTTCCGGTGCGGCGGGTTATCGACGTGACGCAAGAACGCGATGCTCTCGAGCGCGAGCTGGCGCTGATAAAGGTGGTGAACGCGGGCGAGCAGCGTGTCGAATCGATGCGGCTCGCCGAGATTTTCCGCGCTCGCGCGCTCGACACCACCCACACCTCGTTTGTGTTCGAGATCACCGGCGCGCGCGCCAAGATCAACGCCTTCATCGAGCTGATGCAGCCGCTGGGACTGAAGGAAGTATCGCGCACCGGCGTGCTTTCGATCCGGCGCGGAACTGGCGTGGACTAGGGGACACCGAGCATGACAAATGCCCTCAGCAACACCAGCAAGGTCGTGATTTTCGACACGACCATGCGCGACGGCGAGCAATCACCCGGCGCGGCGATGACGCTCGAGAACAAGGTCGAGCTTGGCCGCGTGCTCGATCAGATGGGCGTCGATGTCATCGAGGCCGGCTTCCCCAACGCCTCCAACGGGGATTTTGAGGCCGTGCGCGCGGTCGGGGCGGTGCTGGAGAACGCGGTGCTCTGCGGGCTCTCGCGCGCGCAGCCGAAGGATATCGAACGCTGCGCCGAGGCTATCAAAGCCGCCAAGCGCGGGCGCATCCACACCTTCATCTCCACCTCGCCCATCCATATGAAGCACAAGCTCAATATGGAAGCGCATCAAGTGCTCGACGCCGTCTCCGCGAGCGTGACGCTGGCGCGCAAATTCACCGATGATGTCGAATGGAGCGCCGAGGACGCCACCCGCACCGAGCGCGATTTCCTGAAGCGCTGCGTCGAAGCCGCGATCCGCGCCGGGGCGACCACGATCAACATCCCCGACACGGTCGGCTATTCTTATCCCGATGAATACCGCGCCCTGTTCGAGGATCTGATCGCCAGCGTGCCCGGCGCCGACGCGGTGATCTTCTCATCCCATTGCCACAACGATCTTGGGCTCGCGGTCGCCAATTCGCTCGCTGCCGTGCAAGGCGGCGCGCGCCAGATCGAGTGTGCGCTGAACGGTTTAGGCGAACGCGCCGGCAATGCCGCGCTTGAGGAAGTGGTGATGGCGCTCAAGGTGCGCGGCGAGAGTCTGCCCTACCAGACCGATGTCGATCCCGCCCATCTGATGCGAGCGAGCCAAACCGTGGCGCGCATCACCGGCTTTCCGGTTCAATACAACAAGGCGATCGTCGGCAAGAACGCCTTCAGCCACGAAAGCGGCATCCATCAGGACGGCATGCTCAAGCACNNTACGAGATCATGCGCCCGGAGGAAGTCGGCCAGGGCGCGACCAGCCTGGTGATGGGCAAACTCTCCGGCCGCCACGCCTTCAAGAACAAGCTCGAGGAATTGGGCTACACGCTCTCCGACAACGCTCTCGCCGACGCCTTCCACCGCTTCAAGGATCTGTGCGACCGCAAGCGCAACGTGTTCGACGAGGACATTATCGCGCTGGTCGACGATCAGATCGCGCAAGCCGACCAGGCCATCCAGGTCATGCGCCTGCGCGTGGTGGCGGGCACGGAAGGGCCGCAATCGGCCGAGATCGACCTTACAATCAATGGCGAACATGTCTGGCGCACNNACCGCGCGCGGCAACGGGCCGGTCGACGCCATTTTCAACGCCATCAAGGAAGCCGCCCCGCACGAAGCGCAACTTGAATTGTATCAAGTGCAAGCGGTTACCGAAGGCACCGACGCGCAAGCCAACGTCAGTGTGCGGCTCTCGGCCAACGGGCGTTCGGTCTCCGGCCGCGCCGCCGACGCCGATACTTTGGTGGCAAGCGCACGCGCTTATGTCGCCGCGCTCAACCGGCTCAAGGCGGTGCAAGCCCGCGGAAAGGGCGCCGATGCCGCCGCCTGAGCGCACGCTGTTCGACAAAGTCTGGGACGCCCATGTCGTGACCCCGGAAACGGCGGAGACGCCGGCCGTGCTCTATGTCGACCTGCACCTCGTGCACGAAGTGACCAGCCCGCAGGCGTTCAGCGAACTCGACGCACGCGGCCTGAAGGTGCGCCGGCCTGGACGCACGTTCGCCACGCTCGATCACTCGACGCCGACGCTGCCGCCGGATGCAAACGGCAAGCGCCCTTACGTCACCGCGCAGGCGGAGGCGCAAGTCTCGATGCTGGAGCGCAATTGCGCCGCGCACGGCATCACGCTGGCCGGCTGGGACAGCGCCGACCGCGGCATCGTTCATGTCATGGCGCCAGAGTTGGGGCTCACCCACCCC
>DPWD01000049.1:3570-3911 GCA_003526465.1 Hyphomonadaceae bacterium | reverse complement strand
AAAACCACCACCATCGGCAAGCTCGCGAAGAATCTCACCGGCGCTGGCGCCAAAGTTGTCATCGGCGCCGCCGACACCTTCCGCGCCGCCGCGATCGAGCAATTGCAGGTCTGGGCCGAACGCGCGGGCGCGAGCTTCGTTTCATCGACGCAAGGCGCGGACGCTGCCGGCGTGGCTTACGAAACGGTGGCGCGCGCGAAGGCCGAGAGCGCCGACGTTGCGCTGATCGACACCGCCGGGCGCTTGCAGAACAAGTCCGAATTGATGGCGGAGCTGGCAAAAATCGTGCGCGTGATGCGCAAGCTCGACGAAGACGCCCCGCACGAAACGCTGCTGGTGCT
>DPWD01000049.1:0-3550 GCA_003526465.1 Hyphomonadaceae bacterium | reverse complement strand
CTGGTGATGACCAAACTCGACGGCACCGCCAAAGGCGGCGTCCTGGTGGCGCTAGCGCAGCGCCACGCAATCCCGATCCACTTTATTGGCGTGGGCGAGAAGGCGGAGGATTTGCAGGCGTTCGACGCGGGAAGCTTTGCGCGGGCGTTGGTGGGAGTGGCGTGAGGGGTGTTATTCGCCGGGAACGGACACCTTACCTACGCGAAGTTTGCTCGATGCTTAGCGCGGCCCCGTCAACGCTACCAACAGCGGCAGCGAATGACTCGGAGAGCTGATCCATCATCGTTTCGGTGGGCAGCGCGCCATCCCCCTGTGGTGAAAGCTCAAGCATTACGCGGAAGGCGCTCTCGGAGACCGGAGCGTCGACTCTCTCCGCTGTAATCGCCAACCCATTCCCAAGTATCTGGAATCGATTTTCCGCATCCCGTGCGTGCTGCGAGAACACGAAACCATGCTCGTCCGCGTAGCGACGCATTTGCTGAATCAACGCAGCGTCATTCCGCTGGCTCAATGTAATCCCGCCAAATCGCACGGGAAGGTCCGCGAGGACTGCAAACAAACCTACTCTGCGGACGCGCTGGGCGGTTAAGGCTCGGTAAAATGCAACCACATCGCCAACCTGCATATCCTGATCCGGGTCCATATTAACGCACGCTTGGGAAACCTCCGGCGGTGATACATGCAGGCTCGCCAGGAGGTCGGGCAGTTGCCTCGCCAACGCTTCCGGGGAAGCAGCGGAAGCGTACGTCGTGCGCTCCGGAGTCTCGGATCGGACTTCCCACCCGCCAGAATCGGCCTCAAGTCGGAAAACCCCCGCATCATCTTCGCTAATGTGAAGGTCCGTATCAGACCACATGCATGGCGCACGCTCGAAGCAATCATCTGGCCGCTGGGCAAGCGTGTAGAAGCACTGATCGCCGAGAATAAAGTCAGCGTTGACTGCTTCCATTTCCGGCGTGTCGCATCCTTGGAGAAGCGTCGCGGCGATGAGCGTTCCCAAGGTGAACGCTAAACGAAGCATCGGATCAAGCCACCCTCGACACTCTCCCGCAGTCAAGGTCTGGATTGGGCTAGGTGCAGGCAACAACTACCCCCGCACCCGCACCGGCAGCGGCACGTTGCATACATTGATCCGCCCCGTCGGTTCGATGAACCAGCCGTCGCGGCGGGTGCGGCGGTTTTCGATCATGGTGCTGAACGTCGCGCTGTCGGTGCGCAGCGCTTCTAGGTTCACACGCTGCGCTGCCGGCACTTCCGACGCGAGCCGCACTGAGCGTATCGTCGTGCGCTCGCCCGGCGTTTCGTAGAAGCCGAGTGCCCCGGTTCCGCGCGGCATCACCGAAAGCAGCTCCATGCCCTGCACCACGCGCCCGACCAAGGTCACGTTGCGGTCGAGATGCCGTGGCGCGTGACCGATGACGACATAGAGTTCCGCGCCGCTGCCTGAATCAGCCGTGTCTCCGCGCCCGGCGCCGATCATGCCGTAGCAATGCGCCATCCAGATGCGCCTGCCGTCGCTGGCCACTGGAAAGCCATCGGTGAAGCCCACCTGCCGCGCGTACGAATCCGGATCGCGCAGCCGCGTCACCGCGACGCCTCGGCGCGGGCGGTCGAACTCGGGTTGAAGCGAAGCGCGCCCCTCCCCCATGGAAGTGCGGTCGCCTTCGTCCCTGCCCCATTGCACCACGTAATTGTCTTGCGACCGCACGATGGCTGCGCCGTCGAAATAATGCGCCCGCGCCAGCGCGTGGATGTTGGCGGCGTGGTTGGGCGCGTGGGTGGGGGCAAGCTCGATAATCACCCGCCCGCGCGGCAGCTCCAGATACAATGTGTTTTCGGGATCGAGG
The DNA here is from genome assembly GCA_003526465.1 of Hyphomonadaceae bacterium. GTDB lineage: Bacteria > Pseudomonadota > Alphaproteobacteria > Caulobacterales > Aquidulcibacteraceae > Vitreimonas. The sequence continues at coordinate 1,703 of DPWD01000049.1, read as the reverse complement.
GCGCGCCAGTCCGAGGCCGGGGATTGGTCAAGGATGTCGCTGAGCGACGGCGCGGCCGCGGCGGGCGCCTGTTGGGCGGAAGCTGGCCCAAGCAGCGCCATAGCGTAAGCCAGAAGTGCAAATCCCACAAAACGCATGCCCGTAACTCCTGCCCCCAGTGTGGAACGCTTGCACGGCGCAGCGCAAGCACTGGTCGTCAGGCGGGGCCTTAGGCTAAGCACGCCCGATGAGCGACGCCCCCGTCAAACGCCCCGCCGGCCAAAATCAGCTCCTGATCGACCTCGGGCCGATCGTCATTTTCGTGCTCGCCTACAATGTGCTGCAGCGGTTGCCCGCCACCAAGGAGAACGCGGTCTACATCGCCACCGGCATCTTCATCGCGGTAACGCTGGCGGCCATCGCCTATTGCCAGATCACACGGGGGCGGATCCCTCCGGTCCTGCTCATCACCGGCTTTTTCGTCACCGCCTTCGGCGGGCTGACCATATATCTGCGCGACCAGACCTTCATCCAGATCAAGCCGACGATCATTTACGGCTTCTACGCCGCGGCGATCCTGATCTCGCTCGCAATCGGGCAAAACGTCTGGCGCCTGCTGCTCGGCCACGTCTACACCCTGCCCGACCGCATCTGGACAATGCTGGCGCTGCGCTGGGCTGGATTTTTCATTTTCATGGCCGTGCTCAACGAGGTGCTGCGCGCGCGCTTGAGCTTCGACGCCTGGCTGAATTCGAGGCCGCTGTTTGCGTTCGGGCTGATCTTCGTATTCGCGCTAGCGAACGCGCCGCTGGTGATGAAGCACCATGTGGAAGACGGAGAGGAAGGCGCCTAGGACGGTCTGTCCAGTTTGCGCGCCTCGCGCGTCCAATAGCGCGCGCGCAGCGCAACGATGAGCGCGGCGCCCGCCAGCGCCAGTCCTGCCACCGCGTAGGCGGCGTACACATAGGCCAAACCGCCCTCGATCATGCGCCGCCCTCCATGCGCGAACGCTCCACGCGGCGGCGATGAATAGACGCACGCATGTTTGCGAGCGTCAGCGCCGCGAACAGGAACAAATACGCCCCCGCCATCGTCATCAACGGCCCCATCATGGCGGGCGCGATCGAAGAACCCCCGGCGCGAAAAACGCTCGCGGGCTGGTGCAGCGTGCTCCACCAATCGACGGAGAATTTGATAATCGGCAGATTGATGAGCCCGGCCAAGCACAGGATTGCCGCGAGCTTGCCGGCGCGCTCCTCGTCATCGATCGCCGCCCAGAGCGCGATGTAGCCGAGATAGATCACGAACAACACCAGCATCGAAGTAAGCCTGCCGTCCCATTCCCACCATGTGCCCCAAGTCGGCGCGCCCCAAAGCGAGCCGGTGATCAAGCACACGCCCGCGAACACCGCCCCAACAGAGGCAGCGGCGCGCGCCGCAACATCAGCAAGCACATGGCGCCAAACTAGACCGATGAAACTCGCCACCGTCATGAACGCATACGCGCCCATCGACCACCACGCGGCGGGCACGTGCACGTACATGATCCGCGCTGTGTCGCCCATCTGATAGTCGGGCGGCGAATAGAAGAGCGCCCACGGAACGCCAATCGCGAACAGGATCAGCGCGCCCGTAAACAGCAAGGGCGCGGCCCAAGCCGAAAACGCCATGAAGCGTGCAGGATTGGCGAGGAAAGCAAACATCGCGGTCGCTACCAATCGCGG
>DPWD01000193.1:2801-2991 GCA_003526465.1 Hyphomonadaceae bacterium | reverse complement strand
CCCGCCCAGGGCGCGGCGCCTGCCGCCGCCACGCAAGGTCGGCCAACTCAGAGCCCTCCCGCCTCCACTCAGAATCGGCCAGCCCAGGCGCCTCCCGCCTCGACGCAGAGCCGGCCAGCGCCAAACCGCCCTTCGCCGTGAGCGGACCCTTCGCTCACATTCGCGAGTGGGTGTTCGACCTCGACAACAC
>DPWD01000193.1:0-2789 GCA_003526465.1 Hyphomonadaceae bacterium | reverse complement strand
GCACGCATTGTCGGCGTGGATGCGGAGGAAGCACTGGAGCTGCGCGAGCGTTACTTCCATCGCTACGGCGCAACGGCAGTGGGTCTCGCCAAGCATCACGACATCGATCCTAGCGACTTCGCAGCTTATGTTCATGACGTCGACTATTCCGTGCTCACTCCCGACCCCGAACTCGCCGCGCTGATCGGCGCGCTGCCGGGACGAAAGCTCATCCACACCAATGGCGGCGGCGGGCACGGCCAGCGCGCGCTGGCGGCGTTGGGCCTCGCGGGGATGTTTGGCGCCGTGTTCGATCTCGAAGCGGCTGGCTGGGCGCCAAAGCCGCAACTGGCTGCTTACGCGCGGCTGATCGAGGCGCATGCGGTCACGCCTTCGCGGGCGCTGTTCATCGAGGACACGCTGCGCAACCTCGAACCCGCGCACGAACTGGGCTTCACCACCGCCTTGGTCGGCGCCGTACATCCCGAGCCACGGCCGGCTTATGTTCATCACTGGGCGCGGGACGTGAAGGCGCTGTTGCGTTCCCTGCAGGGACACACACTCACCTGATCTCCTGCGTGCATTTGGCGGCGCCGACGCGGTGAGTGTGTGTCCCCTCCGCCCTTGCATCGACGTGCCCGCGGCCTTAGTGCCCTCTCTCCATGTCCCACGCCGATCTCGCCGCTCAAATCGCCGCCGCCTGGGAGCGGCGCGACCAGCTTTCGCCGCAAAGCAAGGGCGCCGATGTCGAGGCCATCGAGGCCGCGCTCGATTTGTTGGATTCAGGCCGGGCGCGGGTGGCCGAGCGCGGCGACGACGGCGCGTGGGTCACACAGCAATGGCTGAAGCAGGCGGTGCTGCTCTCTTTCCGCACCACCGCGAACACGACCATCTCTGGAGCACCCGATGGCGCGTCCTGGTGGGATAAGGTCCCCTCCAAGTTCGCCGGCTGGAGCGAGAACAGCTTCGCCGCCGCCGGCTTCCGCGCCGTGCCGGGCGCGATCGTGCGCCGCGGCGCCTATATCGGACGCAACGCTGTGCTGATGCCGAGCTTCGTGAACATTGGCGCCTATGTCGATGAAGGAAGTATGGTCGACACCTGGTGCACGGTGGGCTCATGTGCGCAGATCGGGCGCAACGTGCACATCTCCGGCGGCGCCGGCATTGGCGGCGTGCTCGAGCCGCTGCAGGCGAACCCAACCATCATCGAAGACAATTGCTTCATCGGCGCGCGCTCTGAAGTGGCCGAAGGCGTGATCGTGCGCGAAGGCGCGGTGCTGGCGATGGGCACGTTCCTTTCGCAATCCACCAAGATCGTCGACCGCGAAACCGGCGCGGTGTCACGCGGGGAAGTGCCGGCGTATTCTGTCGTGGTTCCCGGCTCGCTGCCCGATCCCAAAGGCGGGCCATCGCTCGCGTGCGCGGTGATCGTCAAACGTGTGGACGCGCAAACGCGCGCGAAGACGGGCGTGAACGAGCTGCTGCGAGATTGAGATGAGCGCCGATCCCATCCCCCTCGCGCAAGCGCTGATGCGCTGCCCCAGCGTGACGCCCGCGGAGGCCGGCGCGCTCGATGTGTGCGAAACCGCGCTTGCCGCGCTTGGCTTTGCGGTGCGGCGACACAAATTCGGCGCGGTTGACAATCTCTACGCGCGCCGCGGCCAGGCGCGCCCGAATTTCTGTTTCGCCGGCCATCTCGACGTGGTGCCCCCCGGCGAGGGCTGGGCGAGCGATCCGTTTTCTCCAGAAATCCGCGACGGCAAGCTCTACGGCCGCGGCGCCGCGGACATGAAAACCGCCATTGCCGCCATGATCGCGGGGACGGAGAACTTTCTCGCCTCCAAGGGCAACTTTGAAGGCTCCATCTCGTTCCTGCTCACCTGCGACGAAGAAGGCGCGGCGGTCGACGGCACCAAGCGTGTGTTGGAGACACTCGCCGCCGAGGGCGAAACGCTCGATCATTGTCTGGTCGGCGAGCCCACGAGCGAAGAACGCGTTGGCGACACGATAAAGAACGGCCGCCGCGGCAGCCTCAATGTCGCAATCACGATGGAAGGCAAGCAGGGCCACGTCGCCTACCCGCAGCGCGCGATCAATCCTGTCACCGCGTTGATTGAAACCGCGGCCGCGCTCAAGGCGCGCAAGCTGGACGACGGCGCGCTGGGTTTCGGCCCCTCCAATCTCGAAATCACCAGCATCGATGCCGGCAACATTGCGCACAATGTCATCGCCGCGCGCGCAAGTCTCAAGCTCAACATCCGCTTCAACACCAACCATAGCGGCGACAGCCTGTTTGCCTGGATCAAGGAGACAGCCGAGACCGCCTCTGCGCGCGTAGGCGCGCGCGCGAGCTTCGTCATCCCCTCGCAAAGCGTGTGTTTCTTTACTCCACCCGGCGAGTTTACGGCGCTGGTTTCAGAGGCCGTGCGCGAAAGCTTCGGCTTTGCACCTGAACTGGCGACCACTGGCGGCACCTCCGACGCGCGCTTCATCCGCAATTATTGCCCGGTAGTCGAACTCGGCCTGCGCAACGAAACCGCGCACATGGTGGACGAACATTGCGCGGTCGAGGACGTACGCACGCTGGCGCGCTGCTACGAGGCGGTGCTGCGGAGATATTTCGCGGCTTAGGCGTGCACTTCGCTTCGCTGGAACTGCACTTGTTTTCCAGACTTCAACACCCATTCCCGGATTGGCGCGCAACGCCAAGTCCGGGACCCATGAACACCGTCGGTTCGTGATTTTGGACCCCGCCTACGCGGGCCGAAGCCCGCTTCGGCGGGCGAAGGCCCGGACTGAATGCTGCGCAT
>DPWD01000132.1:4438-4605 GCA_003526465.1 Hyphomonadaceae bacterium | reverse complement strand
TCGCCGTAGAGCCGCACCCAGTTCAGCGCGCGCAGCCCAGCCATGGCGCGCTCGCGCAAGGCCCCCTCGTGCGCTTCGATAGCGGCGCGATCCTGTCGCTCCAACCATACGATCGCCGCGCCGAGCCCGATGGCCTCCAGGATTGGCGGCGTGCCGGCTTCGAAGCG
>DPWD01000132.1:4185-4372 GCA_003526465.1 Hyphomonadaceae bacterium | reverse complement strand
CCGATGCCGGTTGGGCCGTAGAGCTTGTGGCCGGTAAAAGCGTAGAAATCGACGCCGAGCGCCTGGACATCGACGCGCCCATGCACCACCGCCTGGCACCCATCCAGCAACACCGGAACGCCCTTGGCGTGCGCGATGCGCACGATCTCCGCCGCCGGCGTGCGCGCGCCCAGCACGTTCGACATGT
>DPWD01000132.1:3970-4101 GCA_003526465.1 Hyphomonadaceae bacterium | reverse complement strand
ACGATGTTCGAGTGATGCTCCATCACGGACAGCACGATCTCGTCGCCGGCTTCGACCGCTATGCCGTTTGCGACGATGTTGATCGCCTGCGTGCCGCTCTTGGTAAAAACAATGTTCTCCGGCGCAGGCGC
>DPWD01000132.1:0-3866 GCA_003526465.1 Hyphomonadaceae bacterium | reverse complement strand
GCGGCGTTGTCGAGATAGACAAGCGGGCGCCCGTGCACCTGGCGCGCCAGGATCGGAAACTGCGCGCGGAGGGTGGGGAGAGAGAAGCTCATGATCGCAACCACGCGCCGATGCGCGCTTCCACTTCGTCGCGCACTGCCGCCGGCAACCACTCCGGAACCGCTTCCAGCAAAAACGCCTCAATCAACAGCGCGCGCGCTTCTGCTTCCGCGAGGCCCCGCGAGCGCAGGTAGAACAGCGCGCTTTCATCGAGACCGCCCGCGGTGTTGCCGTGCGCGCAAGCGACGTCGTCGGCGTGGATCATAAGCTCAGGTTTGGCGAAAATCTCGGCGCCCTCTTCCAGCAACATACCGTGGTGGTACTGGCGCGCGTCGGTCTTCCGCGCGCCCCGCTCGACCACTATCTTGCCCTGAAACACGCCCCGCCCGCCCTTGCGCGCGACGCCTTTGATCAATTGCTTGGTTTTGCCGTTGGCCGCTTTGTGTGTAACCACCGAAGTGAGATCGGCGTGGCGGCCCGCATCGCAAAAATACACTCCGTGAAGTTCAACTTCGGCGCCTTCGCCTTCGATCTCAACATGCGTCTCGATACGCGCGAGCTTGGCGCCTTCGGCGAGGACGAATTGGCGCAACTGACCAAATTCTCGCACGATGACTCTGCCGGACACGAGTGCAACACCATCGCCAGACTGTAGGAGCACACGTGTCAGTCTGGCGCCTGGCCCCACGACGAAATCATAGCAATGAGCCGCTAACCCACCTTCGGGTTTCAAATGCTGGACGACGACCAGTTCCTCATTTGCCTCAAGCTCCCTACCACCGACCGATCCGACCTCACCTAGTTGATCGAACATCGGATTGCTTGTGTTTGAGAACGGCGGGCCCCAGCTTGAGTACCAACCATCCGCGGTGCCCGCAGCAAGCGCGGCAATGACGTTTCCCGCACGCGCAGAGTGCGCCACGGCCGCTTCTGCGGACTCGCTCCACTCCTCCTCGCGCGGCACCCGCACACGCTGATTGATGTCGTTCAGCGCGCTCTGAATGTCCGACCAGCGCCAGCCTTCTGCTCGGCGCGTCGGCAGCAGATGAGAGAACAAGGCGTCGCCTAACGCCCTGCTCTGCACGCTTGTGTCGCGCGCACTGAGTCGTTTCGCTAGACCGTTCACGCCGCCCTCAGATATTTGTCGTAGCCTTCGCGCTCCAGTTCGAGCGCCAGTTCCGGACCGCCGGATTTCACGATTTGCCCGCGCGCCAACACGTGCACGCGATCCGGCTTGATGTAGTCCAAGAGCCGCTGATAGTGCGTGATTACGAGCATGCCGCGCGCGGGCGAACGCAGCGCGTTCACGTTTTCCGCCACCAGCTTCAGCGCATCGATGTCGAGCCCGGAATCGGTTTCGTCGAGAATGGCGAAGCGGGGTTGCAACACCGCCATCTGCAGCGCCTCGAAGCGCTTTTTCTCGCCGCCGGAAAAGCCGACATTCAGCGGTCGCTTCAGCATATCTTCGTTGATATTGAGCGCTTGCGCCTTCTCGCGCATGAGCTTCAGCAGCGCTGGCGCGGGCATCGGCTCAAGCCCGCGCGCCTTGCGCTGGGCGTTGAGCGCGGCCTTCAGGAAGGCGATGGCGGAGAGGCCGGGGATTTCGACGGGATACTGGAACGAGAGGAACAGCCCTTTGGCCGCGCGTGCTTCCGGGGTCAGCGCCAGCAAGTCCGCGCCATCGAGCCGCGCTGCCCCGGCGGTGACCTCGTAGCCGCCGCGCCCGGCAAGCGCATATGCGAGCGTCGACTTGCCCGAGCCATTGGGGCCCATGATCGCGTGGGTTTCGCCGGCGGGTACGGCAAGCGTCAGGCCCTTGATGATCTCGGCCTCGCCCACGCGCACGTAGAGATCGTTCACCTCAAACACGCAGCTTTCCCTTCTCGTAATCGGCGACGCAATGGATGTGGTCGCCCTTTTTGTTGGCGACGCGGATGAAACCGAGGCCAGCGCCGGCCGCCAGCACGGCGAACGTGAACGCGCCTTTCACCAACTGGTCGTGATCAGCAAACCACCAGAACGCGCCGCCCGCGATTGCGAGCGCCACGACGAACGCAATCGCCACCGCCCGGCCCTTCCAATGCACTGGCGCCATGCCCGAACGCATGTCGCCCAGCGGAAACCGGCGCGCGAACCAGGGTTCGGTCATGGGGCTCCTAATCCTTCGGCGTCACGCGCGCCAAGTCCTGGCGCGCATCGTAGAGCGCCACGATCCTGAGCCGGCCAGCGTCCACGCGATACACGACGATCTTCTTCCACCGCAGTAAACTCCACTCGCGCAGGCCCTTCCAACGCGAAGGGCGCCCCAGATTTGGCCGCCTGCCGAGACGCTCCGTCGCCGCAACGATCTCGCGCGAGGCCCGCTGCGCCACGCGTGGCGACGTCTCGATCAGGTAGTCGATGTAGGCGTCGAAGGCTCGTTGTGCGGGACCGGACCATTCGACCCTCATCTCTCGAATTTGGCGCGCATTTCGGCGACAACCTGCTCGTGCGGAACCACATCGCCGCTCTCCAGCGCCGCGAGGCCTTCCTCAATTGCAGCAACCTGCTCGGGGCTTAACGGGGGCTGGCCCTCGTCGAACAATGCGGCGTCCGCCAATAACTCTAACGCTGAGCCAATGACGTCGCTCGCGTCGCTGCCCGCCTGACTGGCGAGCGCCTTCAAGATAGCCGCGTGCTTTTCATCGAGTTCGACGGTTACGGTACTCATGACCTTCTCCTATCCCGCATCAGTCGCGCGTAATGTAGCAGGGCGCCAATTGGCCCTCTTCCACTGAAAAATATCATTATGAGCATTGGCGCGATAAAGAACGGTGCAACCAACATGTAAAGCCACGCGGGCGCAGAACCCGTCATCAACAGAGTTCCAAAAAACCAAGCAGCAGTTATCCCACTCAATACATCCCACACGCGCAGAAGGACTTGACCATGCGCTGTCGGCTTGAATCCACGCCCATTGTCGTTGCGCACAAAGAGAGCGCTCATCCCACACTCCCCTCCAAACTCACTTCCAGCAGCTTCTGCGCTTCCACCGCGAATTCCATCGGCAGTTTCTGCAGCACTTCGCGCACGAAGCCGTTGACCAGCAGCGCCACCGCTTCTTCCTCGGGGACGCCGCGTGAGCGGAGATAGAAGACTTGATCGTCGGAGAGCTTGGTTGTTGTCGCTTCGTGTTCGAACTGCGCCGTCGGCGCGCGGGTCTCGACGTACGGCACGGTGTGGGCCGCGCATTGGTCGCCAATCAACAGCGAATCGCATTGGGTGAAATTGCGCGCGCCTTTGGCTTTGGCGTGCGCGGAAACCAATCCGCGATAGGCGTTCGACGACCGCCCAGCGGAAATGCCCTTGGAGATGATGCGCGAGCGGGTATTGGCGCCGAGATGGATCATCTTGGCGCCGGTGTCGGCCTGCTGACGGCCGTTGGTGACGGCGATGGAATAGAACTCGCCCGAGCTTTCCTCTCCGCGCAGAATGCAGCTCGGATACTTCCAGGTGATCGCCGAGCCGGTCTCCACCTGTGTCCAAGAAATTTTCGAGCGCTTGCCGCGGCAGTCACCGCGCTTGGTCACGAAATTATAGATGCCGCCTTTGCCTTCGCTGTCGCCCGGCCACCAATTTTGCACCGTGGAATATTTGATCTCGGCGTCATCGAGCGCGACCAGCTCCACCACGGCGGCGTGCAACTGATTTTCGTCGCGCATCGGCGCGGTGCAGCCTTCGAGGTAGGAGACGTAGGCGCCTTTGTCTGCGATGATCAAAGTGCGCTCGAACTGGCCGGTGCCCTGCGCGTTCATGCGAAAATATGTCGAAAGCTCCATCGGGCAGCG
>DPWD01000152.1 GCA_003526465.1 Hyphomonadaceae bacterium | reverse complement strand
ATATGCCTGCCGCGCGCGCGGCGTGGGAGCATGAATTGCGCTTGTTCGACCACATGCACGGCGACGACGAGAGCGCCGATGTGATGCGCTTGCGCGCGGCCGTTGAAGCTCATCTCGCCGGCGCCCGCGGCCCCGATTGCGAGCGTTATCGCGACCAAGCGCTCGCCCGTCTCGACGCACTGGCCCGCGCGGGCGTCCTCAGCGAACGCGAACTGACGGTGCGACGCAAGCTGCGGGGGCGTTAAGCCTGCCCTTCGCCGTCCAACACCAGGGCATTGTGATCCCACATGTAACCCAGCAGCGCGCACGCACTCGCCTCATCTGGCGCGAACACCGCGTCGAAATAGGAATTGTACTCGCGAAGCGCGTTGATCTCCTCGATCGAAGCATCTTTGCTGAGCCGATAAGCGCAGACTTCGCCCGCGAGCCACGTTTGCTTGGCCCGCCCGATTTCGGCCCGATTCAGTTCGTGAAAGAATTGAACCTCCCTCGGATTCGGCCCGGCAAGCGCATCGCGCGCCAAACAAGTCGCTTCCTCGTCGCCCAGAAGCGGACGCAGCGCGGCAGCCGCAAAGCGGCGACGCACCAGATTGCTCAGCCAGAACTGGCGCACCGAATCCGCCCCGGTAACTGAGCCCTCGTGCAGGCGATGCAAATAGAGCGCGCGCGGCAAATATTGGAAGCGAGCGCCTGCCCGCGCCATTTTTAGAGCCAATTCCCAGTCCTGCACGCCGCCAAAAGCGGCGTCGAACCCGCCGGCATCGAGGAACGCGCGCCGGCGTATCACTTTCAGATGCGAGGCGACCATGCCGTCCAACAGGTCCGCGGCTACATCGCCAGAGGGTTTAATGTGCCGATAGCCGCCATATGTGGCGATGCGGATGCGCTTGTCGTTGGCGTCGATATCGGCGCGATCCGTGAACAGGTAATCGGTATCGGATGCAAGCGCCTCTTCCACGCCGGCAAGAGCGTTGACCGGTAGGGCGTCGTCGCAATCCACGAATGCGAGGAACTCGCCCGAGGCGGCGGCGGCGGCGCGATTCTGGGTTTCGGCGATTCCCAAATTGGTTTCGTTTCTGAGCACAACGATGTTGGGGCTGACGCGCGCAAACGCCTTGAGCAAAGGCGCGACCCGCTCATCCGACGATGCGTCGTCGACCAGCACGACTTCCACCGGGCTTCGCGCGGTTTGGGCAAGGATGCTGTGCAAGCAGGAACGCAAATAGCGATAATGATTGTGCACGGGAATCAGGACCGAAAATCCCTTATTCGCCTTGACCTTGGCGCTCATGCAGGCGGGCGCCGCTGGCCAAGGCGCATCTTGCGCGCCATGCTCGGCTGGCAAATCCGCCACAGCCGCCGCAGCGGCGGGCGCCATTGCTTCCTCGCGAATGCGCGGTGCGTAGAAGTTCTCATGCCATTCCTCGCACGCGGTTCGAAAAGCTTGGAGGTCGTGCTGGGGAACGACCTCCTCCACCATGCGCGCCGCAGCGAACCAGCTCTCGCCCATTTGCTTGAACGACTTGGACATGCTGGTTTGGTGCTGGCGATAGATGGCCCCAAAGACCGGCGCATAACTCATGACGTGCCCGGCCGCGGCCAACCTGCACCAAAACAGCCAATCTTCCTTGCCCTTGAGCGCCTTCTCGAATGAACCGGGATCGAGCGCGCCGCGGCGAAACAGCGCTACGTGGATCGGAATCGAGAACCCACGCTCCCAATGAAACAGGAAGTCCCTCAACGTGAAATCGAAACGTGTTATCGGATCGCCGTCGCGGTGGAAGTGCGAGGCGCTTTGGTCGCAAATGAGATAATTGGACAGCGCGACGGAAAGCTCCGGCCGGACCCGGAAATGGTCGATTTGCATGTCAATCTTGCCGGGTGTCAGGATGTCGTCGCTATCGAGCAGCTGCACAAACTCACCCGCCGCATGGGCGATGCCGGTGTTGCGCGCGCCGGACAAACCTTGATTGGATTGCTCGATAACGCGCACCGCGGGGGACAGCGCGCACGCGGCCTCAAGATAGTGGGCGGCCTTGGCTTCGACGCTGCCGTCATTCACCAGCAGCACCTCAAGCGGTCCTGAATAGGCGCGCATCGCCGAAAGCACGGCCTGATGCAGATGACGACCGTGGCTGTAATACGGCACGATCACGGAGACGAGAGGCAGGGACATCAGCCGAGATACCCGGGGATTTGGGCGACAGACGCCGCGAAGGAAGCGCTGGAATGGCGCTCGTTGACGAGCGCCAGCAGCTTGGCGGCCTTCCGCGCGGCGGTGGCGGGCGAAGCCTTCACCGCGCGCAGCGCCACGACGTAATCGTCGGCCACCGGACGCTCGCCGACCGCATAACCGGTGGAATCGGTGATGAGTTCGCCAACCCCGCCAACGGTCGCCGCCACAATCGGCAATCCGAGCGCGCCGAATTCAATCAGCACGTTGGCCAAGCCCTCCCATCGCGAAGTGAACATCATGACGTGATGCTCGCGCCGGCTCAGCACTTCCTGCGCCAATGTATAGGGTCCTTGCATGTACACATTGCCCAATCCCTGGAACTGCACCGCCAGTTCATTGTCGACGACGCGCGCGCCGTACACATGGAAATCCATATCGGGGCAGGCGTGCGCCGTCGCCAAAAGCAGTTCAGGCCGCTTTTCCGCATCGAGGCGGCCAGCCCACAAGACCTGCAGCCGGCCCGCCCGACCAATCCGCTCCGGAAGGTCGCCAAGCGACGCTTCCGCTTGCCGCCGCGTCTCCTCCGACACCGCATCGGACGCATTGTAGACAACGTGAAATTTCACGCGCTCCCGCTTGAGATCGTATTCCTTAATCGCGTCGTCGGCAAAGCGTTGGTTGTCGGTGATAAGCCCGTCGATGTGAGGGAACGCAGGTCTGAGGAAAGTCGCCGCGTAACCGACCTTTTGCCGGGTTTTCCAATCGAACTGGAATGCGAAGATGGCGCCGAACACACGCGCGAACGCGCGCACCCGATCCCCGCTTCCGATCAGAAGCCGCCACGCCACCTCCGAGTTGATGGCGTGAAACACCTGTGGGCGAATGAAACGCAGCGCCGCGAACAATAATTCCACGCGCGCGACGCCATCGGCGTCCGGGAAATAGTCGCTGAAGTCCAACATCAAGGCGCCTTCGATTCCAGCGGGAGGTTCGGCGGCGATGGTGCGGTCCGCGGCGATAAGGACGCAGCCGCGGCCGCTGTCTGCGATGACGCGGGCGAAGTTGGCGGCGGTCAGTTGCGCTCCGCCAATCGCGAAGAATGGCAAGGCTATGACATGGCTGATTCCACCCCGCTCCGCGGCGTACGACGCGAGGTCGCGCGACAAACGGCGGAAACCGGCGCGGAAGCCGGCGTTCGCGAGAACGTCCGCGCTGGCCCGTTCCACGGCCAGAGCTTGCTCGATCGGCGCTGGCGTGACAG
>DPWD01000273.1 GCA_003526465.1 Hyphomonadaceae bacterium | reverse complement strand
GGGCGCGCGCGTGATCGTGCCGGCGCGTACGCCGGAGAAGGCGCGCGCGGCGCTGGCGGGGATCGCCAATGTCGAACAGGCCGCGCTCGATCTCACCGACCCCGCCAGCATCGAGGCGTTCGCACGCGAGTTTCTCGCAAGCGGGCGCAAGCTCGACATCCTGATCAACAANNCCCGCCAGCATCGACGCGTTCGCTAGCGGCTTTCTCTCACGCACCAAAAAGCTCGACATCCTGATCAACAACGCCGCCATCATGGCTTCGCCTTTGATGCGCGATGGGCGCGGCTACGAGGTGCAATTCGCCACCAATCACTTGGGCCATTTCCACTTGACCGCGTGGCTTTGGCCTGCGCTCAAGGGTAGCGCGCGCGTGGTGTCGCTCTCGTCCATCGGCCATCGCATTTGTCCGGTCGATTTCGACGATCCGAATTTCGAGCGCGGCGAGTACAACAAATGGGTCGCCTATGGCCGCGCCAAGTCCGCCAATGCGCTGTTTGCGATCGGCCTCGACGCGCGCGGCGCAGCCCACGGCGTGCGCGCCTTCGCCGTGCACCCGGGCGGCATCATGACAGATCTGCAGCGCTTCATGCCCGAAGAAGAAAAGCGCGCCATGGGCTGGATCGATGCCGACGGCAATGTCGATCCGCGCTTCAAGACGCCAAGCCAAGGCGCGGCCACCAGCGTCTGGTGCGCAACGAATGCGCAGCTCGACGGCATGGGCGGGGTCTATTGCGAGGATTGCGACGTGGCCGAAGCTGTGCCCGCCGATGACAAGGGTTTCCGCGGCGTGCGCCCCTGGGCGATCGATCCGACGTTGGCGGAGCGGCTGTGGGAACTGAGCGAACGCATGACTGGCGCGCGGTTTGCGGTGTGACTCTGATACCAGCGGCCCTAAACCTGTACTCCGTCATTCCGGGTTCGGCTTCGCGCGTCCGGAATGACAGATTCATATTTCGGTGAGTCATGAGTTAGCACTTGGCGCCGTGGGCATAGCTCACAGCCGCCATGTGGCTTCGCGCGCGCAAAGCGGCGTGAGTGTGTCGCCCCGCTTGAAATTCGTGGTCTCCGCCCAACCCGAAGCAGCTGGCCCGCGGTGAACGCGCGCGATGCGCCTTACCGCGTGCACAGCCCAATATTCCTGGATGCCGAAGGCCGCGTATTTCGCGGCTTTCGCCTTGGTGTCATAGCCCCAGGAGGTGTCGGCCACCTCGATTGCGAGCTTGATATCGACGCCCGTCAGCGGCGCGTCGGCGATGCGGCGGGCGTGGTCGTAGAGGAGGAAGTCCGGTTCCAGAAGCGTGCCGTCGTCCAGTCTCAGCGTGTGTTCGATCGTGAGGTTAAACACACTCGCCCAGGGTTGGCGCAGCCAGCTCATGAACTCTTCGCGCAGTGCTTCATGGTGGCGGCCTTTGGGCGACATCGGCACGATCTCCCCGTCCATGAGTTCGAATTTCGCCTCGGGATCGAGCAGGCCCGCTTCGAGGAAGAAGAAGATGTCGTCGGCCGTGTACAGCCGCGGAGCGGGGGGGAGACTGATCGGCTCGGGGGCTAGCGCGGCGTCCATGGCGGGCATCTTAACACAAACTCGCTCCTGCCGAAATAGCTCACGCCAGCCTGATCTCGCGCAGCCGCTCCAGCAGATAGTCCTGCGCCGTTATCGGCTCGGGGTAGCGATTGGGATTGGCCGCGTCGATGCAGGAGGGCAGCGTCTCGATCAGATAGTCTGGTGCGAAGTGCAGGAAGAACGGGATCGAATAGCGCGGCAGGTGCGCGCGTTCCGGCGCGGGGTTGACGACGCGATGCGTGGTCGAGCGCAGTTTGTGGTTGGTCAAACGCTGCAGCATATCGCCGATATTGACCACCAGCGCGCCCTCGGGCGGGTTGACGTCGATCCATTGGCCTTCGCGCGTCAGTAATTGCAAGCCGGCTTCCTCGGCGCCGAGCAGCAGCGTGATCACGTTTATGTCTTCATGCGCTTCGGCGCGAATGCCGTCGGGGTTTGGCGGCGTCGGCGGGTAATGCAGGAGGCGCAGGATCGAATTGCCGTCACGCACGGCAGGCGCGAAGAAGCTTTCGTCCAGCCCAAGGAAGTGCGCAATCGAACGCAGCAAGTCGAGACCCAGAGCGTCGAGCGCCGAGAACAGCGCGTACACATCGGCGCGAAAGTGCGAAATCTCCGCGGGCCAGAGATTGGCGGGCATGTGCGCTGCGTATCTGTGGCCAGCGGGAAGTTCGCGGCCCACATGCCAGAATTCCTTGAGGTCGACTTTGTCGGCGCCCTTGGCCGCCTCGACGCCGAACGGCACATAGCCGCGCTGGCCACCGCCGCCGGGCACGTGGTAGCGGCGCTTCACATCCTCGTGCAGCGCGAAAAACGCTTTCGTCGCCTCAAGCGCCCGCGCGATCATCGCCGCGTCGAGCCCATGGTCGGCGACGATGGCGAAACCGTAGCGGGCATAGCTCTCGCCCATCGCGCGCGCGAAGGCATGGGGGTCGGCGCGTCGTTGCGTTAGCGAAAGTGTGTGGAGGCTCATGCTCGCAGGATCGCGCCGAGCGCGGCTCCGCGCAATATCTTAAGCGCACGTTTACGATTCCAGGCCGAGCGTGCGGCATCAGTTTAAGGCGGTGGTCCCATGTTTCTGTTCGGTTGGCATGCGTGGCGCGGCGAAAGCCGGCAGTCCTATCGGTTCAAGTGCGCTCTGACCAAGAAGGGCCTGCCCCAAGAGGGTGTCGGCGGCATCTATGTTTTCGTGCGACGGCGCTGGATTTTTTTCTTGGAGGCGCTCTACGTGGGCAAAGCCCACGATCTGCGCAACCGGCTCATGGGGCACGAGAAATGGCCGCGCGCGTTCTGGTACTATGGCGCGACCGAGCGCTACATTCTGCATCCGATCCATGACGAGATCGACCGCCGCCGCGTCGAAGAGGACCTGATCCGGGGTCTGAAGCCGCGCATGAACGACGTCGAGATTCCCCAGCCCAAAAAAGCAGCCCCCAAGCGTGTGCGCGAAGCCAGAGGAGGCCTCGCGGCGCAGCACACCTGAGACGGCCGGCTTGACCGGGGCGCCCCGGTAGGCGAGAGCGGCGGCGAATGAACCCCGCCTCGCCTCCGCCACCCAAAAATCTGATCGCGCAAGTCACGGATTTTGTGAACAATATGGACGCGCGCGCTTGGCGGGCGCTCGCGGTTGCGGTGGGCATGGTGGTGGTGGCCGCCGCTATGCTGGTGGTTGGCCGGCTCTATTACGGGGCCGAGATCGAAGCCTTCATCGACGGCACGCTGGGGCAAGCACGGCGCACGCATTTCGGGCTCCCAGCTACGATCCTGGTGTTCACGCTCACGGCTTACGTAGGGGCGCCCCAGTTTATTTTGATCACGGCGTGCGTGGTGGCCTTCGGGCCCGAAGTCGGCTTCTGGTATTCGTGGGCGGCGACCATCGTTTCGGGGATCGTCACCTATTTCACAGGCTATCTCGGCAGCGAGCAGACCAAGAAGCGACTCGGCGGCGCCACCGGTGGGCGCTTCACCCGCTTCATGGGCAAGAACGCGTTCCTGGCGAGCATGATCGTGCGCAATCTGCCGACCGCGCCATTCATCGTCGTCAACATGGCTTTCGGCGCGGCGCGGGTGAGCTTTTGGGCCTATCTGGCGGGGCTCATCTTAGGCGTGTTGCCGAAGACCGCGATAGTCGCTTTCGCCGGCGACGGCATTATGGACGCGCTTGAGGGCAAGCTCGGATCGGCCGCGCTCGCCGGCGCTATCGCCATCGCTATCTGGATATTGGCGGTGGTGGTGTTCCGACGCTGGCTGCGGCCTCCGGGAGAGAAGGACTAGGATCATGCGGCACGCTTTGTTTGCAACGCTGTTTGCGCTTGCCGCGTGCGGAGGCGCGCCGCCGCCGTCGGACGAGGGCTACGGC
Organism: Hyphomonadaceae bacterium; assembly: GCA_003526465.1. Lineage (GTDB taxonomy): Bacteria > Pseudomonadota > Alphaproteobacteria > Caulobacterales > Aquidulcibacteraceae > Vitreimonas. The sequence goes on along the minus strand of DPWD01000273.1, from coordinate 20 downwards.
CCCAACCCGACGCTGCCGGC
>DPWD01000212.1 GCA_003526465.1 Hyphomonadaceae bacterium | reverse complement strand
TGGCGGAGTGGCGCGTGATTGCCGTGGGCGTGGTTGCGTTTATGGCGGTGCAAGGCGTGGGCGCCTATCTGGTGGCTCACCGCTTTGGCGCTTCCCATCACGAAGGTTTGCGCCGCGCGGCGTTGTTTGCACAAGGCGGGGAGTTCGCGTTCGTGTTGTACGCCGCGGCGCTGGCGGCGGGGTTGTTCGATGCGCGGCTGGCTTCGATCATGTCCGCCATCGTCATCGCATCCATGGCGCTCGCGCCACTGGTGGCGATGGCGCACAAGCGCCTCACGCCGCCGCCGAAGGAGTCGCGCGAAGGAGTGGAGGAAGCCGCCAATCTCGCCGGGCGCGTGCTGATCATCGGCTTTGGCCGCTTCGCGCAAATGGCGAGCCAGCCCTTGCTGGCGCGCGGCGTCGACGTTTCGTTGATCGAGACCGATGTGGACATGATCCGCGCGGCGGCGCGGTTCGGCTTCAAGGTCTATTATGGCGACGGAACCAGGCTCGACGTGCTGCGCGCCTCGGGTGCGGGCCGCGCCGAAGCGATCCTGGTGTGCGTCGACAAGCCGGAGGCGGCCGACAGAATCGCGGCGTTGGCGAAAGCCGAGTTCCCGCAGGCGAAATTGTTCGTGCGCGCTTACGACCGCGGCCACGTGCTGCGTCTGATCAAGACTGGCGTGGATTACCAGATCCGCGAAACCATGGAATCGGCGCTGCAATTCTCAGGCGCGGTGCTGCGCGAATTGGGCGTCAACGAGTTCGACATCGCCGAAACCATCGAGGAAGTGCGCGACCGCGACGCCCAGTGCCTGGAAATCGAGATCGCCGGCGGCATCGAGGCCGGAAAATCGCTCATCCGCGGCAACCTGGCGACGCCGCAACCAGCCCCGCTCACCGTGCCAAGCCGCGGCGCGCGCGCGCTGAACGAAGAAGCGAAGGAGGCGATCGAGGAGGGGGCGTAAGCAGCGTGTTTGCCCGCCGACCGGGATTATGGCATAAACGCCGCATGGCGGACCTCATGACCCGTATCACCATAAACCCAGCCCAATGCGGGGGCCGGCCGTGTATTCGCGGCATGCGCATCCGTGTGCAGGACATCCTCGAAATGCTCGCGGGCGGCATGAGTGTCGCGCAAATCCTCGCGGACTATGATGAGCTGGAGTCCGATGACATAGCAGCCGCATTGAGCTACGCGGCGAGAGCGGTTAGCCACCCCGTGCTTGTCGCGGCTGAATGAAATTCATCGTCGATCAGCAATTACCACGAAAGCTCGCAGCCTGGATACGGGCCAAGGGGTGCGAAGCCACCCACGTTCGCGAACTCGGCCTTGAGCACGCAGAGGACCGCACGATCTGGCAGAGCGCTGAAGCAACGGGCGCCATCATCGTCTCGAAGGACGAGGATTTCAGCGTCATAGTCGGGAGGCAGGGCGGCCCGCAGGTCGTCTGGGTGCGGTTGGGCAATTGCGGCAACGACGAGCTGCTTGCGCACATGCAGAATAACTGGGCGAACTTGCTCGCTGAACTGAGCGCTGGCGTGCAATTGATCGAACTACGCCGCGGCGACTAGGAGACGACATGGGACGCATTTTTTGCATGCTGCTGCTTCTCGCGCTCGCCGCGTGCGCCGGCACTGCCGCGCCCCAAGCCGGCGCGCGGCGCGCGATCGATGTCGCCGCGGAGCAATATGTGCGCCTGGCGCTGGAGATCGACACCCATGAGGAGGGCTATGTCGACGCCTACTTCGGCCCAAGGGAATGGCGCGATCAGGCGCGGGCCAATCCACGCTCAATCTATGAGTTGCAGCGTTTCTCCTGGCGTATCGAGGATGAAGTCAACTCCGTGCTTCAGGACAGGGACGACGACACTCGACGCCGGGCGTTTGCGATGCGAGAGGCGCTGCGGAGCGCGCGGTTCCGTCTCGATATGATTGGCCACGACTTTCCCTGGGCCGGGCTGGGCACGGAGGCGGAGTTTCTGTTCGCGTTGAAGGATCTGCCTTACTACGAATTCCCGCACTACGAGCCAATCTTGGCAAGCATCGATGCGATGCTTCCCGGAGAGGGGCCGCTGAACGAGCGGGTGGAGGCGTTCCGCGCGCGCTACGTCATCTCACCGGACCGCTTGCAGGCCGTCATGGAGCGCGCCATTGGCGAGTGCCGCGCTCGAACGCGCGCACATCTGCTGCTGCCGGAAAATGAGAGTTTCCGCATGGAATTCGTCACCGGCAAGAGCTGGAGCGCTTATAACTGGTATCAGGGCAACAATCAGAGTCTTATTCAAGTCAACACCGACATTCCCCTGACCATCGACCGCGCGCTCGCCCTTGCCTGTCACGAGGGTTATCCGGGGCATCACGTGCAGGGCATTTACAATGAGCGCAATTATCGGGAGCGCGGTTGGCCAGAGTATTCGGTGGCGCCGCTTTATCACCCGTCGGCGCCGCTGAATGAAGGCGGCGGCAATTTTGGCGTCGAGATGGCGTTCCCAGGCGATGAGCGATTGGCCTTCGAGCGCGACACGCTTTACCCGCTCGCTGGTCTCGATCCGGCGGGCGCGCGCGCCTATCACGATCTGCAGCAGGCGTTGAACGAGTTGCAGAGTGCGCGGCTGATGATCGCCGCGGGATATCTTCGGGACGGTTTGTTTGCGGCCCAGTTTCGAAATCCCAATGCACGCGAACTCGCGATTGAACAGACGATGAATTACCTGCTGGTCTCGCGCGCACGCGCAGAGCAGCTTATCGCCTTTACCGACCACTACCGCTCCTACGTGGTCAATTATGTCGCCGGCGAAGTGCTCATCCGCGACTATGTCAACCGCGTTGCCGGCGACGAAGAGGGTGCGCGCTGGGCCGCTTTTGAGCGCATTATGTCTGAGCCAACGCTGCCACGGGATTTGCAGCCATGATTCCCGACTTCCGCATCATCGAATCCAACGGCATGCGCGTGCGCGCCGCGGTGCAAGGCGAGGGCCCGCTTGTGCTGATGGTGCATGGCTTTCCCGAGAGCTGGTACTCGTGGCGCCATCAGATGGCGCCGCTCGCCGCCGCGGGCTTCACGGCGTGCGCCATCGACGTGCGCGGCTATGGCGGCTCGGACAAACCGCACGAGGTTGAAGCGTACTCAATGGCGAACATGTGCGCCGATGTGGCGGGCGTGATCGACGCGCTCTCCCCGAACGCGCCCGCCGTGCTTGTCGGCCACGATTGGGGCGCGCCAATCGTGTGGCACACGGCGGTGTTGCATGCGCGCAAAGTGCGGGCGGTGGCGGGGCTTTCGGTGCCGTATTACGCGCTGCCGCCGATGCCGCTCAGCCGCATCTTCAAAGCCATGTACACCGATCAGGGCAAATTCTTTTACATGGCCTATTTTCAAGACGAGGGCGTAGCAGAGGCCGAATTGGAGGCCGACGTGCGCGGCACGCTGCGGCGCATGTATTACGCGGCCTCCGCCGATTCCAATGGCCGCTGGGGCGGCGGCGATAAGCTGGTTGGCGAGCCGCTGTTGCAAGGTTTGCCCGATCCCGATCCGTTTCCGAGCTGGCTCACGGCCGCCGACATCGATTATTTCGTCGGCGAGTTCGAGCGCTCCGGCTTTCGCGGGCCGATCAACCGCTACCGCAATTTCGAGCGCGATTGGGAGATGATGAACAATGTCGCCGACCGCAAAGTGCATCAGCCCTCGCTGTTCATCGCCGGCGCGCAGGACATGGTGCTGAAAATGTTTGGCGACGGCAATGTCGACACGCTGGTCGCAACGATGCGCGATCAGCTCACCGATTTCCGCGGCGCACACATCGTGCCGGGCGCGGGCCATTGGGTGCAGCAGGAAGCGCCGGACGCGACGACGGGGCATCTGATCGATTGGTTGGCGCAATTGTAACGCGTTGAAGTGGATGTCCGGCGCCCGCGTGATCAGTCATGCAGGGCGCACAATGAACCCCGCCCGGTCCGCACCGCGCGCTCGTAGGCGATCGAAGCCGCGGCTGCGTCCTGAACCGCGAGCCCGGTGGAATCGAACACGACGATCTCCTCGCCCGACAAGCGGCCAGGCGTGGCGCCGGTGACGATTTCGCTCAATTCGGCGCGCACCCGATTGCGGACGATGGCGCCCGCCGCGAGCGCTTGGTGAAGATCGCCCATGGTCTCGCATTGCGAGATCGAGTCGCAAATAAGCGCCGCGCGCGCGAGCAGAGCGGCCGCCAACTCGTTTTTGTGGGGATTGTCGGCGCCGATTGCGGCGATGAACGCGCCAGGCTGCACGTGCTCGGGGCCGAGAAACGGCGCGGTGGAGGTCGTGCAGGTGACGATGATCTGGGCGCTCTGGGCCGCCGTGGCGAGGTCAACGACGGACTGCGAATTGAGCGACAAATGCGTGCTGATGCGGGCGGCGAGGACGTCCGCCTTCTCCGGATGCTGATCCCAGCATAACACGGTCTCCAGCCTAAACAGATCGGCGAGCGCCTCCACGTGCGCCAGCGCTTGGACGCCGCAGCCGCAGAGCAGCAGCGTGCTGGCATCGGCCGGCGCCAGATGGCGCGCGGCCAGTGCACTTGCGGCGGCCGTGCGCCGCAACGTCACTTCCGCGGAGTCCAGAATGCACAGCAGTGCGCCGTTGTCGGCGTCGCAGAGCAGGATCGCGCCCTGAATGGTCGGCAAGCCCGTGCGCTCTGGGTTGCCTGGAAAGTTGGCGTTGAGCTTGAGCGTCACGTAGCCGCGCTGGTTTCGATACAAGCTACCCTTGGCGTGAAACACGCCGCGCGCAGTCTCCATGTGCATCGGCGCCGCCGTGCTCGCGCGCCCTTCTGCAAGCGCGCGAAATGCGTCTTCGGCCGCGACGAAGTAATCGCGCGTTGTCATGAGCGTCGCCAGGTCGGTGCGCGAGAGCATGAGTTGATGGCCGCCGCTCATGCCGGCCTCCAATCGTGACGTTCGCCACGCGCGCGCGTGGCCCAGGCATAGAGCGCGTCGTAGAAGATGAGCCCTTGTTCGAGCAGGGCGTGGTCGTCGGTGAAGTTCACGCATAGGCCAAGCGAAAGCGCATGCAGACCGGCCGCCTCCGGCGCCAGATCGTGGCGATCTGTATCGGCGCCGCGCACGATGGGCCCGAGGGCGGCAAGCCCCGGATCGGCGCCCAGCCCGAACTGGCCGATGAACGCATCGAAGCTGCACAAATCCCCGACGTGGGAAAAGGGCGCTCCGGGGATATCGAAGGCGATGGCGCTTTCGCGTTGCGCGGTAGCGAACACCTCTTGGGTGGGCGCGTAGAGAACGCGCGCGTCGGGGTCGATGAAGCGGCGGATCAGCCATGGGCAGGCGATGCGGTCGATCTTNNCAGTAGGCCGGCGTGCGCCGAAAAGTTCGTTGAGTTTGAGTTCTGTGGTTCGGCGATCGTCCATGAGACGCTCCGTTCGGGCGCGTTGCGGCGCCGTTCGAAGCGGGTCTTGGACGAAAATCGTCTCAGCGGGCGCCCCGCGTCGGCCCGCACGCCCCATATCGCACACTCCTGCGGGAAATGCGAGTCCGTCNNCGTCGTTCTGGGCTAGCGCCGCGGGCGCCGAGCGGGCTATGGACGGCCAACAATCGGGGAGAGTTCCATGATGCGGATGTTTGCGGCAGCGGCGGCGGTCGCGTTGGCCTTGGCCGGTTGCGCGCCCAGCGGGGCGGCGTGGAACCGGTTCCGCGACGCGTTCATCGAGAATTCGTTCGCGCACGAGCCGGCCTTCGCGGCCTCGCAGGGACGCCACGAGTTCGACGGCAAGCTGCCGGACTGGAGCGAAGCCGGGATCGCCGCGCGCATCGCGGCGCTGAAGGCGGCCATCGAAGAGGCGGAGGGCTTTGCCGGCCTCAGCCAAGAGCAGGCGTTTGAGCGCGATTATCTGGTCGCCGTGGCGCGCGGCAATCTGTTCTGGCTGGAGACTGCCGATCAACCGCACACCAACCCAGCCTTCTACATGGGCGCGCTCAGCCCTTCGATGTACATCACCCGCCCGTACGCGCCGCCCATCGATCGCCTGCGCGCTTACATCGCCTACCTCGATGCGGTGCCGGCGGCGGCGGCGCAAATCCGCGCCAATCTCAGAACGCCGATGCCGCTGCCGTTCGTCAATTACGGCAAGGCCTCGTTTGGCGGGCTTGCGGAATATTATCAGGGCGACGGCAAAGCCGCGTTCGCCG
>DPWD01000381.1:1860-2686 GCA_003526465.1 Hyphomonadaceae bacterium | reverse complement strand
TCCGGCGCCGACACTTCCACGGACACCTTATCCGTCTCCAGCTCGACGAGCGTCTCATCCTTGGCGACGGCCTCGCCCGGCTGCTTCATCCAGCGCGCCACCGTCGCCTCGGTGACGGACTCGCCCAAAGTCGGCACTACGATCGCGGTCATGGCCATCTCCTCACGTCGCCAGAGCTTCGCTGACGAACGCGTCCAATTCCTTCAAATGTTTGCTCATCAAGCCGGTGGCCGTGGAGGCCGTCGCCGGCCGGCCCACATAGCGCGCGCGCTTGGCCGCGTTCGGCAATTTCTCCAGCGTCAGCGCCAACCAGGGCTCAACGAACGACCACCCGCCCATGTTTTTAGGCTCTTCCTGGCACCACACGATCTCCGCCTGCGCGAACCGCGCCAATTCGGTCGACAGTGATTTGATCGGCCACGGATAGAATTGTTCGAGCCGCAATATGTAGATGTCGCTCGCGCCGCGCTTTTCACGTGCCTCCAGAAGGTCGTAATAGACTTTTCCCGAGCACACGATGACGCGCCGTATCTCCTCATCGGGCGCCAGCGCCAGCGTCGTCGCGCGGCTCGTCGCGCGCGCATCCCCATCGTCCCACAGCACNNATCGTCGACGACGACTGCTTGTGGCGCAGCAGGCTCTTCGGCGTCATCACGATCAGCGGCTTGCGGAAATCCCTGTGCAATTGCCGGCGCAGCACATGAAAATAATTCGCCGGCGTCGTGCAATTGACCACCTGCATATTATCTTCGGCGCAGAGTTGCAGGAAGCGCTCCGGCCGCGCCGAGGAATGTTCCGGTCCCTGCCCTTCATAACCGTGCGGCAA
>DPWD01000381.1:1472-1783 GCA_003526465.1 Hyphomonadaceae bacterium | reverse complement strand
GGATCGGCGAGCGTATAGCCGTATTCGAAGCCGAGCACCGCCTCTTCAGACAGCAGCGAATCGATCACTTCGAAATGCGCCTGACCCTCGCGCAGCGCGTTGAGCGGCGTGTGCCGCGCCTCCGTGACCTGATGAATGAAATGCGCGTGGCGCTGTGAAAACGTGCCCCGCCCGCTGTCCTGTCCCGAGAGTCGCACATGAAAGCCTTCGTCGAGCAGCGTGGCGAACGCCAGATGCTCACCCAGCGCCCAATCGATCGAATGGCCGTCCTCGATCGCCTTGCGCCGCGTTTCGATGACGCGCGCCACCGT
>DPWD01000381.1:0-1450 GCA_003526465.1 Hyphomonadaceae bacterium | reverse complement strand
ACCGCCGTCTTGCCGCGCCGGTCGTCATCCTCCGGTAGTCCGAACCCGGACCATGCTCCGTCAAGCCAATCGGCCTTGTTCGCCTTGTAGGTCTTGCCCGCTTCGTACTCGGCGTCCAGAAACGCCTCAAAGTCGCGCACCCAGCCCTCGACATCCGCGCGCGTAACGACGCCCTCGCCGATCAGCCGCTCAGCATAGAGCGAAAGCGTGGACGGATGATCCTTGATCGCCCGATACATGATCGGCTGCGTCATGGTCGGATCATCGCCCTCATTGTGGCCGAACCGGCGATAGCAGAACATGTCGATGACGACATCCTTGCCGAACAGCTGCCGGTACTCGGTGGCGATTTTCGCCGCGAACACCACGGCTTCCGGATCGTCCCCGTTCACATGGAAGATCGGCGCCTGCACCATCAGCGCCCCATCGCTCGGATAGGGCGAGGAACGCGAGAAGTGCGGCGCGGTGGTGAAGCCGATCTGGTTGTTGACGATGAAATGGATGGCGCCGCCCGTGCGATAGCCGCGCAGACCCGAAAGCGCGAAGCACTCCGCCACAACGCCCTGGCCCGCGAACGCGGCGTCGCCGTGAATCAGCAGCGGCAGTACGCGCGTGCGCAGCTTGAAGAGCGCCGCATCGTCTTCCCGCCACGTCTGCGGTTCGGCCTGCTTGGCCCGCGCCTTGCCGAGCACGACGGGATTGACGATTTCAAGATGCGAAGGATTGGCCGTCAGCGAAAGGTGCACATTGTTGCCGTCGAACGCCCGGTCGCTTGATGCGCCCATATGATATTTGACATCACCCGAGCCGAGCACGTCCTCAGGCGTGGCCGAGCCGCCGCCGAATTCGTGGAAGATCACCTGATAGGGCTTGCCCATCACCGCCGCGAGAACATTGAGTCGCCCGCGATGCGGCATGCCGATNNCCGCCGCGCTTGATGATCTGTTCCAGCGCCGGGATCATCGCCTCCCCGCCATCGAGCCCGAAGCGCTTCGTGCCCGGATAGCGCTTGTGCAGAAAGCGCTCATACGTCTCGGCTTCGATGAGCTTTTTAAGGATCGACGTCTTGCCTTCCGGCGTGAAGCTGATCGCCTTGTCGGGCCCTTCGATGCGTTCCTGGAGCCAGCTTTTCTCAGCCGGATCGGTGATGTGCATGAATTCGACGCCGAACGTGCCGCAATAGGTGCGCTTCAGTACGTCGAGCATTTGCGTGACGCTGGCGTTCTCCAGCCCGAGCACGCCATCGATGAAAATCGGCCGGTCCGTGTCCCCCGGCCCAAACCCATAGGTCGCGGGATCGAGCTCCGCGCCGTCGCGCGCGCCTTCGATGCCGAGCGGATCGAGCCGCGCCGCCAAATGCCCGCGCGTGCGATATGCGCGGATCATCATCAGGGCACGGAGCGAATCGCGCGCCATGGATTGCACGTCGGCTTGCGCGGGCGGCGGCGGC
>DPWD01000027.1 GCA_003526465.1 Hyphomonadaceae bacterium | reverse complement strand
GACCAAGCGAGCCTGTCGGCTCGCGGGCGCACCGGGAGGTGCGCGCTCCAACCTGCAAACGCCGGTGCTTGGACACGCTAAACCTACCCCCGCCCCGTGCTCCCAAACCCCCCCGCGCCTCGCGTGGTCTCCCCCAGCGTCTCCACAACGCGCCACTCCCCTTGCGTTACTGGCGCCACCACGATCTGCGCTATCCGTTCGCCGCGGCGGATTACAAACGCCTCTTGCCCCAAATTCACCAGGATCACTTTCAGTTCGCCGCGATAATCGGCGTCGATAGTCCCCGGGGAGTTTAGGCAGGTGATGCCGTGCTTCAGCGCCAGGCCCGAGCGCGGGCGCATCTGCGCCTCGAAGCCGGGGGGCAGCGCGATGGCGATGCCGGTGGGGGTGAGGTGGCGCTGACCGGGGGCAAGCGTCACCGGCTCGCCCTCGGGCACCGCGGCGCGGATGTCCATGCCGGCGGAAAGTGCTGTCTCGTAGGCCGGCAACGCCAGCCCCTCGAAATGCGGCAGGGTGGTAACCTCAATGGCGATCTTGCGCGTATCCATGAGGCAGGGCTTATGCGGGATTCGAGGGCGGAGGGAAACAATGGCGCACGGATTCGGACCCACCAGTGCGAAGTTCAGCGACCCGGCCGTGACCGCCAAGGGCGAGGCGCGCGCCTCGGTGGCTTTGCACGCGCTCGACACGCTCTGGTTCAATACCGGCACGCTCTGCAACATCACTTGCGCGCATTGCTACATTGAAAGCTCGCCCCAGAATGATCGGCTGGCCTATCTCAGCCTCGAAGATGTGCGCCTCTATCTCGATGAAATCGAACGCGAGCGGCTCGGAACCAAGCTGATCGGCTTCACCGGCGGCGAACCGTTCATGAACAAGGCGCTGATCGCCATGCTGCGCGAAACGCTCGCGCGCGGGTTGGAAGCGCTGGTGCTGACCAACGCTATGCGCCCGATGCTGCGCTTCAAGCGCGAGCTGCTTGCGTTGAAGGACGAATACGGCCCGCGCTTGCGGCTGCGCGTCTCGCTCGACGACCCGCGCGCGGAAATCCACGATGCCGAACGCGGGGAGGGCGCCTACGCCAAGACGCTTACCGGCCTGCGCTGGCTGGCGGGCAATGAATTCAGCGTGGAGATTGCCGGTCGCGGATTTGCGCATGAGTCCGAAGTAGAATTGCGCACGCGCTTCCAAGCGCTGTTCGGCGAGATCGGCTTAAAGCTCGACGCGTCCGATCCCGCAGCCCTCGTGATCTTCCCGGAAATGGACCCGGTCGCCGATCCGCCGGAAATCACCACCGCCTGCTGGGGCATTCTCAACAAAGACCCGCGCGAAGTGATGTGCGCGAGCGCGCGCATGGTGGTGAAGCGCAAAGGCGCGGCGCCCGCCGTGCTCGCCTGCACGCTATTGCCGTACGATCCGCAATTCGAATTAGGCTCAACGCTCGCGGAAGCCGCGCGCCCGGTGGCGCTCAACCACAAATATTGCGCCAGCTTCTGTGTGCTGGGCGGGGCGAGTTGCGGCGCGGCGAAGGGATAAAGGAGCGTGGGTCTTCAGACCCGCATTTCTTCAACCGGTGCGCATGCGGGTCTGAAGACCCGCGCTCCGTTGCGCTACTTCCGCCGCACCTTGAGCGCGGCCTTGGCCAGGTCGCGCTTGGCTTGCTCTTCGAACGCCTTGATCTCGGCGGCTTCCTTCTCGGCGCGGCGGCGCTGGGCAGCGGCGATCAGCTCGTCGCGATGGCGGATGGCCTCCGCTTCGACCTTTGCCTTGGCCTCGGCGATGCGCTGGGCTTTCTCGGCGGCGATGCGGGCCTTGCGTTTCTCCTCGGCGGCGGCGCGCTTCTGCTCGCGCTCCTTGGCGAGCTCCTCGCGCATGGCGATTGTGGTGGCGTCGGGCTTCGGCGCTTCTTGCGCCTTGGCGCGGAACTTCTCGAGCATGGCCTGGCGCGCCTTGTCGGCGGCTTCTTTACGTTCGTTGAGATTCGGCACGCTCATGCGTCTGGGCTCGCTGCTGCTTTAAGGGAGGGGCGGCTCATAGCGAGATTTCACCCAGAAATGAAGCCCCCGATGCTGGAAAAAACGTCGGTTCGGCGCGCCCGGGAACCATGCTAGACCAAACCTTGGATGTTTCCGCTCAAGCTCCTGGCGGTGGGCGCCTGGTTTGCGCTGCTGGCGATGGGCGAACGCATGGCCCCGGCGGCGAAGCGTCCGCAGGGGAGCGACGGTGGCCGGCTTACCCGCAATCTCGGGCTGTGGGCGGCGAACACGGCGATGAACCCGTTCATCACCGTGCCGATCGCCGCCGCGGCGGCGGCGTTGCCGCTGTGGACGCGCCCGGACATGGCCGGGTGGGCTGCGTTTGCGCTGGATTTGCTGCTGCTCGACCTGTGGACCTATTGCTGGCATCGCGCCAACCACGAGTGGCGCCCGCTTTGGCGTTTCCACCGCGTGCATCATCTGGACGAGTTTCTGGATACGACCTCGGCCGTGCGCTTCCACCCGGGCGAAGTGCTGATCTCGGCGCTGGCGCGCACGCCGCTGATCGTGGCGGGGGATGTGTCGCTTGGCTCGATTCTGCTGTTCGACACATTGGTGCTGATCGGAACGTTGTTCCATCATTCGAATTTGCGGCTGCCGGCGCGGTTCGAGCGTGCGTTGCGGCTTGTCATAGTCACGCCCTCGCACCATTGGGTGCACCACCACGCCGTTCGCGCCGACACCAATTCCAATTACGGAACGCTGCTGACATTGTGGGATCGTCTGTTCGGCTCATGGAGCAAAACGCAGCGCTTGCCAGATATGCGCATTGGCGTCGAAGGCGAGGAAGATGCGCCGCTGCCAACGTTGGCGGCGGCGCCGTTCAAGGCGCGACCGCACCAGATCCAAGACCAGGGATGATCTCCACCAGCCAGAGCGTAACCAGATGAACTAAATGATGGATGGCCAGGACGAGGGAGCCTCCCAAGGCCAGGGTCCCGATCGCCAAGCCGCGCCCCAATGTTGAGGCATAAGAACCCACAAATTTCTCCGAAGCAATTTGCTCAAGGTCGGATGGCAACTTCGCCTGCTGCGCTAACCTCTGGAGCTCAAGAGCATTCGAGATGACAAGCCCAAGGTCGGCCTCCTGCCGCTGAATTTGTGACGCCAGGGAATTAATCGCCAGCCGAAATTGCCCAAGCTCGGAGCGAAGTGTTGAGGCTTGGGGAGGGCGGTTGTGCCCGATGACCCGCGCGGTCTCATCTGCAGTTTCTAAGAGCGAGCGCACCCCTTGCACAGCGTCTCGAATGTGTTGCCGGCATGCCAACTCTTCGGAAGTTCCAAAAAGGAGGTCCTCAAACGAAGCTCTGCGAACGATGTCTTGCGCTCGAAGCAGGAGCACGCCGTCAGCCGCGCCCACGCCCGGACCATTAGGGCCCGAGGTGCGCTCTCGCGGGTATCCTTTGGGAAGCCAGTTGCCCTCGCGCTCGAGCTGAGCGGCTACAAGGACGACGTCGCCTTGCGGGGTGTCGTCAAAGAAATCCTTGAGCACATGATGCGGATCAACGAAATCGCTTTCATCGAGGGCATCGGTATCCTGGGCGGGCCTGTGGATTTCTCGAAACCACGATTCCATCTGCCATCGACGCGCAGCCCTGACCGCATTGGATTGCTCCGCAGCAACGCTTCGTGCGGTACTTTTTGATCTGGAAGGCATGTCGGCATTATAGCCGATTCCTTTAGGAGGAGGGGCGGCGATAGTTTCGAGAGCAATACGACTCTTACTTCCACCCGCGCGTCTTGCCGCACAGCGCTTTCGCCACCTCCGTCGCGAGCTTCCGCGCCACTGCGTCCTTCGCCATGCGCGGCCAGGCTTCGGCGCCGCTCTTTGTTATCAGCAGCACTTCGTTGTCAGCCCCGCCCATGACATCGCCGGACACATCGTTGGCGACAATCCAGTCGCAGCCCTTCTTGGCGATCTTGGCGCGGGCGTGGGCTTCGACATCGTTGGTCTCGGCGGCGAAGCCGATCACCAGCTTGGGCCGCTTCTTCCTCGGCTTCGATAGTGTGGCGAGGATGTCCGGATTTTCAGTGAGCGCGATGGCAGGCGCGCCGCTCTTGCCCTTCTTGATCTTCTGGCTTGCGGTCTCCGCCGGACGCCAGTCCGCGACGGCGGCGACGCAAATCGCGACATCCGCGGGCAACGCTTGCTCGCACGCCGCCAGCATGTCGCCCGCGCTCTCAACGCTCACGCGCTTCACGCCCACGGGTGCGGCGAGGTTGGTGGGGCCCGACACCAGCGTCACTTCGGCGCCGAGTTCGGCGAGTGCTGCGGCGATGGCGTAGCCTTGCTTGCCGCTGGAGCGGTTGGAGAGAAAGCGCACCGGATCGATGGCTTCGAGTGTGGGGCCGGCGGTGACAAGCGCGCGCTTGCCCCGAAGAAGCATCTCGCGCGGGCCGTCGTTCAGCAGCGTCAGAATCGCGGCCTTGATGGCTTCCGGTTCGGCCATGCGCCCGTAGCCGTATTCGCCGCACGCCATGTCGCCTTCGTCTGGGCCGACGAAATGCACGCCATCGGTCTTGAGCCGCGCGAGATTGCGCTGGGTTGCGGCATGCTCCCACATGCGCACATTCATCGCCGGCGCCATCAGCACTTTCTTGTCGGTGGCGAGCAGGGTGGTGGAAGCAAGATCGTTGGCGAGACCGTTGGCGGCCTTCGCCATCAGATCGGCGGTGGCCGGCGCCACCACGACAAGGTCGGCCGAGCGCGAAAGCTCGATATGGCCCATCTCGGCTTCGTCGGTGAGGTTGAACAAGTCCTGATACACCTTGTCGCCGGTTAGTGCGCCGACCGAAAGCGGCGTTACGAACTCCGCGCCGGCGCTGGTGAGGATGGCGCGCGTCTTCACGCCGGCTTTCGCCAGCAGGCGGATGAGTTCCAGATTCTTATAAGCAGCGATGCCGCCGCCGATGATGAGAAGAACGCATTTTTCGCTCATGGCGAAGCCTCCTTCTCAGGCTCAGCCTCTGCCGCTGGCTCAAAATTCGGCGGAATGGGCGCTGTCGCAGCTGGCGCGGGCGCCGTCGGCGCTTGCCGCTCAATACGCGCCGGCTCGGGCGCGGGTTGCACGCGCGGC
>DPWD01000318.1:5874-10332 GCA_003526465.1 Hyphomonadaceae bacterium | reverse complement strand
CTTGGCCCGACGCCGCGGTCTGCGCACCTGCGTCGTCAGGCGCCGCCGCCTGGCCGCAAGCGGCGAGGGCGAATAGCAGGACCGAAGCGATGTGCGCGCGCATGTGAGCCTCCCAGGTACCGATTATGCGCCCCCGTCGTCGCCTCGTCACGCTCTTACTGACTCGCCCACAAAATGCGCGCGATCCAGTCGATGTCGGGCACGGCGATATCGCGGGCGGGGTAGGCGGGGTTGACCGAGATCAGCTCTACGTTCTGATCGTTGCGGCGGCCCAGCACCTTGGCCATCACTTCGCCCGCGCGCGTGCGCACCACGATGCGATCGCCGCGCCGGACCGCTGCGCCTGGTTGTACAATGACAAGGTCGCCGCCGCGAAACACCGGCTCCATGGAATCGCCAGCGATCTCGAGCGCGTAGACGCGATCCTCGCCCAGATCTGGGAAGCGCACGGTTTCGTCTGCGCCTACCGGAAATCCGTTCTCGTCGAAGAACCCGTCCGCGCCGGCTCGCGCCATGCCGACGATCGGGATGGCGCGGCCGCCGCCGCCAGCGTTACCGGCGAGTAGGGAGGCGAACTCTTCCCAGCTGGTTTCGGCGGCGTCGAGCGCGCGTGCGAGGCTCTCGGTGGAGGGCCAGCGCGCTTTGCCATCAGGCGCCTGGCGCTTCGATTTGTTGAAAGTCGTGGGATCGAGCCCGGCCGCGCGCGCGAGCCCGGAGGACGAAAGCCCCTTGCGCGCCGCCAATGCGTCGAGCGCACGCCAGATTTCGCCGTGCTGCATGAGCTTGTTCTAGAACTCCACGAAAGGACTTTCAAANNAACCCAATAAATAGGAAAATATTCACAGATGCAATTCTCGCTTTTCGCCCATGCGCGCCTAGTTTGTCGAGCCCGGAGGTGCGTGGTGTCGGAGAATCCGGCAGAAGAAATGCCGTGGGAATCCTGCACGATGCCGCGACGGGCGCCTTGCGCCTGCTCGACCCTGAGGCCGCGCACTCGGCGGCGCTCTGGGGCCTGCGCGCTGGGTTGGGGCCGCGAGCGCGCGCCGACAAATTTCCCCGGCTGCGGACAAACCTGTGCGGATTGGAACTGGCCAACCCCCTCGGCATGGCCGCTGGCTTCGACAAGAATGGCGCCGCACCGGCCGCGCTTTTGCGCTGCGGCTTCGGTTTCGTGGAATGCGGCACCGTCACGCCGCGCTCGCAGCAGGGCAATCCGCGACCCCGCCTTTTCCGCCTGAGCGAAGACCGCGCCATCATCAACCGCCTCGGTTTCAACAATGCCGGCCTCGACCCCTTTGCCGAGCGCCTGGCGCTGCGCGGGAACATTGGCGTCGTAGGCACCAATGTCGGCGCCAACAAGGACAGCGCCGATCGCGCCGCCGACTACGTGCTGGGAATGGGCCGGGTGTGGCGGTGCGCGTCCTACGTCACGGCGAACGTCTCCTCGCCCAATACGCCGGGCTTGCGCGGCCTGCAGGAGAAGACCGCGCTCGAGGATTTGCTCGGCCGCTTGCGCGAAGCACGCGCCCCGCTCGAAGCCGCGCATGGGAGGAGGCCGCTCTTCCTCAAGGTCGCGCCGGACCTCGACGAAACTGCTGTGCGCGATATTGCCGAGCTTTCGCTCGCTTATGGGCTGGATGCGCTCATCGTTTCCAACACCACGCTGCAGCGCCCGCCGCAGCTGACCAGCGATGCTCGCGGTGAGGCCGGCGGGCTTTCCGGTCAACCCTTGTTCCACCTCTCGACGGAAATACTGCGCCTGTTCGCCCAGGCCTTGCGCGGGCGCCTCCCGCTCATCGGCGTCGGCGGAGTGGAGAGCGGAGCGACGGCCCTGGCCAAGCTCAAAGCCGGCGCTAGCGCCGTGCAATTCTATACCGCGCTCGTTTACAGCGGCCCGAGCCTGGTCTCGCGCATTCTCGACGAACTCGATGGCCTGCTCGCCGCCGAAGGCGTGGACTCAGTCGCGGAAATCGTCGGTGCGGATCTGCGGTAACGTTCAGTTAGAGCGGTGCTAGGGTAGAGCGGGGGCCATGGCTTGGACCAAAACTTTTTCCGGGGACGAGCCCATCCGCGTCAACAAATGGCTGGCGGTTGAGGGCGTGTGCTCGCGGCGCGAAGCGGAGGCGGCGATCGCGGCTGGGCGCGTGGCGATCGATGGGGCGCGCGTCGACGATCCTGGCCGCAAGATCGAGCCGGGGCAAACGCTTGTTCTCGAACGCGATGGCGCGCCGGCGCCGATGAGCTTCGTGCTCAACAAGCCGGTTGGTTATGTGTCGGCGCAGCCGGAAGGCGCCCAGATCCCAGCGGCGCGCCTGCTCACGCGCGCGAATCTGGTCGGCGCATGCGAATGCATGCCCACTTCGCGCACCTCGCTCGCGCCTCTGGGCAGGCTCGATCAGGATTCGCGCGGGCTTCTGATCCTGAGCGAGGACGGTGTGCTGGCGAAAGCGCTGATCGGCGAAGACTCCGTGCTCGACAAGGAATACAAGGTTCGCGTCGATGGCGCGCTGGACGCGGATAAACTCGCGCGGCTCCGCCACGGCCTCATGCTCGACGGCAAGTCGCTAAAGCCCGCGAAGATCGATCAGCTCGCGCCGGGTCTTGTCCGTTTTGTGCTCAACGAAGGGCGCAAGCGCCAGATCAGGCGGATGTGCGAATTAGTGGGCCTCAAGGTGATCGACCTGCAACGCGTGCGCATCGGGCCGTTATCGCTGGGCGATCTGCCAGAGGGCAAATGGCGCGCGCTCACCGGCGCTGAGCGCGCGTCTCTGCTGCGGCGCGGATAGCGTTATTTTCCAGCAGCGCCCTGCAACGCGCGCCCGCCGATATAGCACGGCGCTTGCGCACAAGTGCGCAGGATCAGGCGCACGAAATAGCGTCCGTTGGCGGTTGCCGCGTAATGAACCACCGGGATGTCGTCGTCGAGCAGGTCTGAGCCCACGACCTCGCCGGTGTCGCCCTTCAGCAATTCCAAATCGATGTTGCTGCAATCGGCGTCGCAAACGCCGACGAAAGAATAATTCGTGCCCGCCTGCAGGTTGACCGGAAACTGATGATCCGTTCCAGGTTGGATCGCGGTCACTACATCTTCCATGCCCGGCATCGGCGTAGCACCCGGCGCGACCTGCAGCGCCAGCTGACCCAGCATGTCGCGAACGTTGGTTTCAACCTGGGTGCGGTTAGCGGAATCGATCTGGATTTGGCGGGTTTCGCCCGTTGCTGTCGCTTGACTCTGGGAGGGATGCGCGGGCGCGCGGGCGCCGCCGACGCCGCCAGGGCCGCAGGCCGCCAGCATCAACGAAAAGGCTGCGAAAGCGAGGGAACGGAACATGAAGCACTCCCGGAAATGCGCGCGTCTCATGGCGCGCCCGTCCTTCCCACGGATTTGATCCCGCGCAAAGACCCTCAATTCGGCGTCAGGGCAGATTGACTGGGGAGGTTTGCATCATGCCCGAAATGCACTGGTTTGTTTGGCTCGTGGTGGGCGCCTTCAGCGCGTTTGGCTTGATCCTGGGCGCAACCGCGCTGCTGACGCGCGGAAAATAGGCTCAGCCTGCCCTGCGGCGCAGTTCAGTCAGCAAAGCGGCGTCGAAGCTCTCGCGCGGCGCGGCGTTTAGGCCGGCGATGAAGCTGGTCATGTCGGAGCGCGCATGCGCCGTAGCGAAATCTTCGCCGGGGATGATGCCGCGGCGGAACAGATATTCATCCGATTGCCCCGTGAGAATGAAGGCGGGCGCCCATTGGAAACCCGCGGCCTTGGCTAGTTCGTTGGTGCAATTGGAAAACAGCGTGTTGTAATAGCGCGGGCGGGTCTCCAGGGCTTCGGTGCGCTCCAGCAGCCGCGTCAGCAGCGTGCGCTTTTGTTCGTCGTCGATGGCGACGGGATAAACGAACACTTCGTGCTGCAGCATAACCGCGCGGCGCGTCAGCAGATCGCGCGCGCTGGCCCATAGGTAGGATAGCTCGAATGTATTGAAGATGCCGCGCAGCGCGGAATAGTCTTCGTTAGCTTCGCGGCGCGCCTCGATGGTGAGCCCGAGCAGGCGGTCGCCCTCGAACTCGAACAGAAGCAAAGTGTGCGCGGCCAGTTGCGAGCCNNAGATCGGCAAGATCGTAAGCCGCCTCGCGATAAGTTTCCTCGGTCGGCCCTGTGCTGGAATAGCTCCAGTCGCTCAGCGGGGCGACTGTGAACGATGCCGGGTTCGCCTGCACCTGGGTGGTGCGCGCGAGGTAAGGATACCAGTCGCGCTCCGCGCGCGGCGCGGCGCAGGCGGCGAGCAGGGCCAGCATGATCGGCAAGGCTAGGGAGAAGATGGTTCGCATTGGCATCGCCTGGTCCCGTGTTTCGCCACTTGTAGGCGGGACAGCGCAACGCTGGAAGGGGCTTGCCACTTTGCATGCGGCGAGCGCCTTGCTTCAACGCAGCAAGCACAGCGCCCTCCCCCCTTGCGGGGGAGG
>DPWD01000318.1:0-5824 GCA_003526465.1 Hyphomonadaceae bacterium | reverse complement strand
CCCCTCCCCGCAAGGGGGAGGGGCGCTAATCATGATTGAAGCGCGTTTTTATCAGAAGCTCGTTCTGGCTCTGACGTAATAGAAGCCGCCCAGGAAGCCAGCAGGCGCGGTGGCGGGGTATTTGGAACCCGCGATGCCGGCGAACGGATTCTCATCGGGGAAGGAGTCGAACGCGTTCTGGGCGCCAAGCGCGATGGTTGCGTTCTCGGTGACATCGTAGCCCAGTTCGAAGTCGAAGGTGATCTGGGCGTCGCCGGGTACAGACAGGGCGCAACCGGTGGGGCCGCCGCCGTATTCATCGAGGTGGCACTCAAAATACTCGCCGTAATAGTTCAGCCGCGCCAGGCCGCTGAACGGACCCTGCTGGTGATTAAACGTGACGTTGCCCTTGATGTCGGGCAGGCCGTTTTCGATCACGTATTGGCGGCCCGCAGAGAGCGGGGCCGCGGTGTTGGCGCCGGTATTGGTGACGTCAGTCTCGGTCCAGTTGAACGCAGCCGAGAGTTGCGATTCCGAGCCTGGATACAGCTCGAAGCGCGTGCTCGCCACGATATCGATGCCTTGTGTCTCGGTGTCGAACGAATTGGTGAAGAAGCCGAAGCTGGTCAGTTCTTCCGAGCCGGCGAAGTCGGCGGCGTTGAGCTTGCCGGCGGTGTCAAGCAGGATGAGGAGTTGAGCCGTGGTTGGGTTGGGCGGGAAGGGAGTAACCGGCGCTTCATTTGCGAAGTCTATGAGCCTTTGCACGAAGTCCTGCTGGTCCGAAATGGCGATGCGGTCGGTCACTTCGATGTGGAAATAATCCACTGTCACGTCGATGCCGCCGAAGCGGAAGCCCGCGCCGATGGTGAAGTTCTCCGATTCCTCCGGCGCCAATGTTGGGCGGAAGCCTGTCTCGATTTCGAGGCGATCTGCGATGAACTGCCCCGCCGCCGAGGTCAGCGGCAGCGTTCCTTGGTCCTGCAATTGGCCGTTCGAGAATTGCGTCGTGATGTTAGTCACGTTGGCTTGGCCGACTGTCGGCGCGCGGAAGCCCGTGCTCCAGGTCGAGCGCAGCGTGAGATCGTCGGTGAGGTGATAAAGCGCGCCGACCTTGTAGTTCGTTGTCGTGCCGTAGGTGTCGTAGAAATCCTCGTAGCGCACCGCCCCTTGCAGGATCAACTGATCCGTGACGTCAGCTTCGAGGTCGAGATAAACGGCATAATTATCTTGCGAGTTTTCGCCCGCGCTCTCCGGGGTAAAGCCGCCGAAGCCGTTGGAACTCGATGAGAAGCCTTGGCCGATCGGATAGGCGCCGTCTGGCGCCGCCAGCGGGCCGAGCGCAAACGAGGCCGGATCGCCGGCGCGGATCTCGAAAGTCTCGGTGCGGTGCTCGGCCCCAAAGGCGACGTTCAGTGGCGAGGCAAGGCCAAGATCGAGGCCGTAGCTGAAGTCGATGTTGAAATTCTCTTCGATCTGGCTGTAACCGCCGGGATTGAACGAAGTGGGCGAGTTTGGCCCAAGGCTGGCATTGACAGTGTTGGTGATGGAAAAATCGATGTCGTTGCGGCCGTAGCTGTAGCTCACGTCGTAAGTCAGGCCCGATCCCCACGCCAGTTCGCCTCGAACGCCAAGCACGATCGACTTGTCCTCAAGCTCGCCGCCAAAGCGCGGCGTGAAGCCGCCCGGGAACCTTTCGACGAATGAGAAGCAGTTTGGGTCAGCTTGGAGGTTCGTGAGAACTGTTGGGTCCGGCAGTCCGTTTTCACCCGACAGCGGGAGGTAAGCTGGGCAATCGCCGGTGTTGTTGACAGACAAGTCCCCGACCGACACGGAAAACCCTGGGCTCGCTACAACGGCGAGTGTCACCGAGTCGAAGAAGAAATCGTCACTGTCGTCATCGGGCGTGCCGTTGTCATCAAGCAGCGCAATGTTGTTGGTGGCGGGATTGAACCTCGGTCCGCGAAACACGCCCGCGCGATTGTTCGGATTGCGGAAGAAGAAGCCGCCCTCGGTGGTGCGTCCGGAATAATTTCCGAACGCGTAGCCTTCCGCCGCTTCGTTGAATTTCAGCCCGCTATTGAAGAATATGGTGAAGTCTTCGTCGACTTGGGGTTGACCCCAAATCTGCGCCGGATTGGCGACAGCAGTGTTGCCAGCGGCGATCAAGTTCGCCGCATCGGTGCGCTGCGTCGAGCGGCTGGTGGCGTCGGTCTCACCATACTCCGCGCTGATATTGACGAAGCCGTCGGGGCCGAGCGGCAGCCCGATATTGCCCGCGACGCTCCATTGCGTGCCGTCGCCTTCATAGGAGGTGCCCCACTCAGCTTCCACCTGCCCACCATCGGGGGCGTCGCGCAGAATGAAGTTCATCACGCCGGCGATGGCGTCCGAACCGTATTGCGAAGCCGCGCCGTCGCGCAGCACTTCGACTTGGGAAAGGGCGATCGCGGGGATGACGGAAATGTCGGCGCCCTGCGAACCGTCAGCCAAGCCGCCGCCAAGGAAGGTGATCACAGCGGCGCGGTGGCGGCGTTTGTTGTTGACCAGCACCAAAGTCGAATCCGGCGCGAGGCCGCGCAGGTTCGCGGGACGGATCAAAGTCGCCGCGTCCGAGATCGGCTGGGTGTTGACGTTGAAGGAGGGCACCGAAGTGCGCAGGATATTTTGCAGGTCGGTGTCGGCCTGATCGAGCAATTCCTCAGAACCGATCACATCGATGGGAGCGGGCGAGTCAGCCGCGGAGCGCGCGGCGCGGCGCGTGCCGGTGACGACGATAACGTCCTCGGAGCTGGTCGCGCCCTCTTGGGCGGACGCCGATCCGGCGGGCAACCCCATTGTCACGGCCCCAGCAAGCGCTGCTGCACTGCACAATAGTTTGATCCGCATGGCTCGTTCTCCTTTTTCCCCGGGCATCTCTTTGTCCCTCTGACTTCTGTGATAGCGATGTTTTGTCTCTTGTACCAAGGGGTCCATAGGGATTTCGCCTAGGCCGCGTGCTTAGGGCCACAGTGCTCGCGATGCGCGACTAAATTGGGAGCAATGATCGATGCGCGTCCGGCTTGCGGAAATCGAGGATATACCGGCGCTGTCCGCGATCATGGATGCGGCTATCGCCGAGTTGCAGCGCGGCTTTCTTTCTCCCGCCGAGATCGAAGCCAGCCGCGCTGTGATGGGGCTCGACACGCAATTGGTGCGCGACCGCACTTATTTCGCTGTAGAAATTAAGAGCGAACTCGCAGGCTGTGGCGGCTGGAGCCGGCGCGCCACGCTCTATGGCGGAGACCACAGCGGCGCGCTGCGCAACGATGCGCTGCTCGATCCCACGTGCGAACCGGCGCGGGTGCGGGCTATGTATACGAGGCCGGACTTCGCGCGCCGCGGCATAGGGCGGGCTATCCTGGAAGCAAGCGAAGCCGCCGCGCGCGCCGAAGGTTTCGCCCAAGCCGAGTTGATGGCCACGCTCTCTGGCGAGCCGCTGTACAAAGCCTGCGGCTACCGCGAGGCGGAGCGCGTGCTCGCCGCGCCCTCGGCCGATGGCGTGCGCGTGCCGCTGGTGCGGATGATCAAGCGGTTGATGTAACACTACCCCTGCACATCAGCCGTGTCGGGGTGCCGCTTCAGATACGCCGCCGCGAATGCGCAGGAGGCGCGCAGTTTCATGCCGCGGGCGCGCGAGTCGGCGACGATTTCGCCCATGAGCATGGAGGCGTAGCCTTTGCCCCGCGCCGCATCGGGAGTTTCCACGTGCATGATCGCGCGCACGCCCGCGACGTCGCGGTACTCCGCCCAGGATATACCCTCGGGCGCATCG
This sequence comes from Hyphomonadaceae bacterium, assembly GCA_003526465.1. Lineage (GTDB taxonomy): Bacteria > Pseudomonadota > Alphaproteobacteria > Caulobacterales > Aquidulcibacteraceae > Vitreimonas. The sequence continues at coordinate 2,034 of DPWD01000318.1, read as the reverse complement.
AACTCGTAGCGGTGCGCATTTGCGTTGTCGCGAAAACCGGCCATGCATCGCCTCCCGGGTTGAAGCTTGAAAAATCGATCTCCAGCGCCCACAAAATTGGCTCAGCAGCGATCGCCATTTCGGCGCTCCACCGGTAATCGACTTGAATTATCGCCACGCCTTCCATGTCGGCAATCATGGCGATGTGCTCAAGCACGTTGCGCTTGTCTTCTGCCTTGAAGCGCTGAAGCGCAAGCCCAGCTCTTTCGCCGCGCTCGACACCCATGCCGGGCGCGGCATGTACGATCTAACCGCCGCCGAAGCCGTGCGCAGCCCCGAATGGACGGGAGGAATTGGCAGGCTGTGGGGGCAGGAGGGCTTGCCGGAGCCCTTGGCGCGGTACCTCGCCGCGGTCGCCGCCCACAACCTTGGCGGCGATTTGCGCTTTTACCCCGGATCGCCCGAGTTCATCGCGGCAGCGCTGCGCGAGGGCGACGAACTCCATGCCTGCGAACTGCACCCCGAGGAATATGCCGCGCTGCGCCGTTCGTTGGGGCGTGCACCCGGCGTGCGCTTGCACGAACGCGACGGCTACGAAGCGCTTGCCGCTTTGTTGCCGCCCGCGCAGCGCCGTGGTCTTGTGCTGATCGATCCGCCCTACGAGGCGCCTGACGAACTCGCGTGCGCGCTCGCAGCGATCAAAGGCGCGCTGACCCGGTTCGGTCACGGAATCTGTCTGTGGTGGCGGCCGCTGAAGAGCGCGAGCGCGTTGGCGGCCGCGGACGCTGAACTAATGTCCGCCGGCATTGTCAGGTCCGCGCTGCGGGCCGACCTGTGGGTTGACGCGCCGCGCCCCGAGGGCAGGCTAACGGGATCGAGCATTCTCTTGGTCAATCCTCCCTTCGGCATTGAGGCGGCGCTGCGCGAAGCGCTTCCGGCACTAGCCGGCCTTCTCGCCGCCGGTGCAAGCGGATGGTCGCTCCGGGGACTGGACTGACCTTATGGGTTACCCCATGAGGGGCGTCATGGACGCGCTGGCCGCAATCCTTACACGTCTTCAGGACGCGCTCGGCGCCTGGCCCCCATTCGTGTTTCTGCAGCAATGGCAAGTTGCGCTGCCCATCGTGCTGGCGGTGATGGCGGCGTTCTTTTTTTCCGGGCGGCGCTGGAGCGCGCTCTATGTCGGGCTGATGCCGTTCATCAATTGGTCGTTCGCGGCGGTGCCGACCACGCCGATCCCCGATTGGCTCGGCGGCGGGCAGTTTCAGCCGCTGGCAATCGTCACGGGCCTGGTGTTGGTGGTGCGCGACTTCGCCCAGCGCGAACTCCGGCACTGGATCTGGGGCGCGATGGTCGTGGGGCTCATGCTCTCGACGCTGACCTCCTGGATCGCGGTGGTTGTAGCGAGCGGGTTGGCGTTCCTAGTCAGCGAGACTGTCGACTGGGCGGTCTATACATTCTCGAACCGGCCGCTTTCGCAGCGCATCATGCTATCCAGCGCGGCCTCGGCACCGCTGGATCAGCTTGTGTTCATCGGCCTGGCCGCCCTTGCCGTGCCCGGAATATTCGCCTGGGGCACGATTTTGACCGGGATCGCTTCCAAGCTAATCGGCGCCTGGGTGGTGTCGCTAATCGTGGCCGCACAGGAACAGCGCGGCGCCGCCGGCATGAAAGCGGCGTAAAAATAGCATTTCGCCCTTGCCCATAGGGCGCCCCTCGCTCATAAGCGAAAGGCTAGCAGGTGCGCTGGCGAGGTTGCGAATTCCGCGGCGTGCGGCAGACATACACCCCCCAAGCAAAGCTGATTTCGCGGTAAGGTGCGGGCGCTTCGGCGCGCGCGCTTCGTTTTGGCGTTTGAGCCACGGTTGAGCAGGAAAAGTGGAAATGAGTTTCGACGACGAATTTAGCGACGACGAGTCAGGCGACAAGAAGAAGAAAAAGAAGAGCCGCGAGCGTGGCGAGGGCGAAGCTCCTCCGCCCGAATTTAGCGAGGGCGGCGGCGGCTTCGGCGGCGGTGGCGGTGGCGGTGGCTCCAACATCCGCATCCTCACTGAT
>DPWD01000395.1:755-5351 GCA_003526465.1 Hyphomonadaceae bacterium | reverse complement strand
CACAGGCCGATCAGCAGCGCCATTGACGTAGAGAGAACCAGGTTGCGGTTGGCGACCAGAACTTCGCGCACCCTGCCCATAGGCGGCAGCTTGACCCGCCGCGGGTCGAACCGTTCCCGAAGCGCCTTCCAGTCGATGGCCATGCCAAATCTCCCCGTTGCGCCACCTTAATTCCGCGCAACGCCGTGTCGAGCCCCCGGGCGCTGCTGTGCGCGGTATCGCGCGAAGGGAGGCAATCGCATGTGCAGATCGCGTTGCGGAAGCGCGACATCGCCGCCACGAGCGCACCCCCTCCCCCTTGCGGGGGGAACGTTACACTTGACATACTGTAACGCTGCGTATAGTGAAACCTCATTGCAGGCGAGTGACTATTTCCGAGCGATTTGGGGACGGTCAACGGCCAAAGAGGCGGGCGCTGTGGCTCTTTTTAGCGCGAGGCTAGACGAAACCGGAACGGACGGGCGGTCCAAGTTTACGCTCGTCGGGGGCGCCGTCGCGCCTCCGGAAGGCTGGGATGCGCTGGAGGCTGGTTGGGGCGCGCTCCTGAAAAAGTCGGGCGTCACGGCCTATCATTGGAAGGAGTTCCACGACCCGCAGAATGGAACTTTCGGCCCGTGGAGTAAGATGAAGCGCGAGCGCTTTGTCACTGCGCAAGAAAAAATCATCGGCAAATGCACGTCGTTTCGCGTGGCTGTCGGCGTGGATCAGGCGGTCCACGCCGACGTGAAGCGGCGTATGAAAGGCATCAAGGGCTTCCGCCCAGACTCGGATTACAGCCTCTGTCTCCGCTGGCTTATGTTTTGGACGTGCGAGGAGTTGGCAAAAGTCGATCCGGACTGCCGTCTAAGCATCATGGTTGAAGACGGCCCGTGGGCCAGCGGTGCTATGGACACGTATCAACGCATTGCAGCAATGACGGGCAAACGCAAACCCGCGAAGCACGCACACCGGCTAGCGGGCTTCGGTTCCGCTCCGAAGGGCGAACGGCTTTCGCTGGAGGCGGCCGATTACATTGCTGGCTGTAGCCTTGGGCGATTGATTGCGGGACGCGAGCGCAAGAGCCGCGACACGCTCGCAGTGATGCTCAAGAAGCCGTTACTTGATCAATGGTACGAAGGCATGATCGCCGAAAAGGAGGCGCGCCGAGAATTCGCGCGGAAGCGCAAAGCTACTTCTTCGGAGCAATCTTCTTGAGTGCTTTGTCCAGCGCCTTCGGATCGTCGCTCGCTTCGGCCTGCTTCGCGGCTTCCAGGAAGCGCTTGTATTGCGCGGGATCGTCGGGCGGGCGCTTCGCGGATTTGGCGGGCTTGCGGGTCATGCCGAAGCATAACCCGCCAAGCCCTCACGGTTCCAGCAGGAAGAAGAAATCGAGCTGGGGACTTTCCGGCAGAGCCGCGCGTTCACGCCAGAACAGCAGGATGGCCCGCTTAGGACGCTTCCGGGCGCCGTTCTCTACGAGTTGTTCGGTAGGTGAGCCGCTTGCCCTTCACGCCCTGCAAGGCGAGGTCGGCGCGGTTTACGTCGTTGACGCCAAGCTTTTCGCGGTTGGAATGGCGGAAGTCGAACTCGGCCAAATAGCGATGCAGGTGGGCTTCGCTGACCGAGTGATAAACCCCGGTCAGGCCGCGCTTGAGGGTGGCGAAATAGCCTTCCACGGTATTGGTGTGGGCATCGCCGCGCACGTATTCTTCCTTGCCGTGATCGACCATTTCGTGACTGGCGAACTCTTCGCCGATGCGCAGATAGCCGCCGGCGGTGTCGGTCATAAGCGCCGACTGGCTGCTGGCGTGCTGTTCGAGGATCGCGCGCACAGTGGCGCCGTTCACGTTCGGGATGACGTGCGCGCGGACGGCGCCATTGCGTTCGACGATGGCGTGAACGATGACCTTGCCCTTGCCGCCGATATTGGCCGGATTGCGCTTGCCGACGTGCTTGTTCTTCTCCTTGCCGCCCACATAGGTGGTGTCGGCTTCGATGGTCTTGCCTTGGCCGCCCAGCGGCTCAAGCCCGCCGCTGGCCATGGCTTCGCGAATGCGATGGGTCAAGTGCCAAGCGGTTTTCATGGAGCATTGCAGCATGCGCTGAATTTGGCGGGTGCTGATCCCCTTCTTGCTCGCGCACATCAAATGGATCACCTGAAGCCACAGGTTCAGCGGCAGGTGCGACGCCTCGAAAATGGTGCCGATGCGCACGGTGAAGGGCTTGTCGCAGGCGTAGCACTTGCGCAGCCCGGCGCGCGTGGTCTTGCCGTTCAGTTCGCCGATGTGCTCGGCGGTCGCGCCGCAGAACGGGCACGTCGGGCCGTTCGGCCAAAGCCGCGTTTCAATATACGCGAGCGCGGCGTCTTCGGTTTGGAAATGCGCTTCGGAAAGGACAGATTGTGCCATACAGGCAATCTAGGGATTGGGGGTTGGTATGTCAAGTGTAACGTTCCCCTTGCGGGGAGGGGGTAGGGGGTGGGGGTCAGCGCCGTGATCGGTGAGTGTCCGCTCCTGCAATTCATCCTTAGAGTGCGCCGCCGTCACCCCCTCCGGCTCGCATACGCTCGCCACCTCCCCCGCCACGGGATCGCTTGCGATCCCGCGATGTTCGTCCGCCGGCTGCGGAGCAGCCGGGTGGGGGGGAGGGACGCTGCCCGCCCACTGCGCGCTGGTCGCGATACAGTTCGAGCGTAACATGCTCTAATTCGGTTCGCGTGCGCCGCTTGCCTAAGCGCACCCACTCGCGGCAAGGATGGACCCATGACCTTTCCCGCCATGTCGATTGAGCGCGCGCATGGGCTGCTGACCCAGCCCGGCTCCATGTTCGAGTTGGGCGAGGCTGAGATACGCGGCGTGCGCACACGCATCTGGAAGAACGCGCCCCCGACTTTGCGCGCCGTGTTCGACCTTGCCGCCGCCTTCGGTCCGCGCGAACATCTTGTGCTGGAGGACGAGCGCACGAGCGTCGCCGGCGTGCGCGCCGCCGCCGCGAAAATGGCGCGGCAATTGATCGCCGACGGCGTCAAGCCGGGCGACCGCGTCGCCATCGTCATGCGCAATCTGCCGGAATGGCCGGCAGCGTTCTGGGGCGTGGTGCTGGCGGGCGCGATCGCCACCCCGCTCAATGCCTGGTGGACCGGGCCCGAACTTGAGTATGGGCTCAAGGATTGTGGCGCCTCTGTGCTCGTGGTCGACCACGAACGCTATGAGCGCGTGCGCGAACACCTCGATGCCTGCTCCGATCTGCGCAAGATCTATGTTACCCGCGCGAAGGAGGAACTCGCCGATCCGCGCGTGGCGCGGCTGGAGACGGCGATCGGGCCGGTCAATGCTTGGGCCTCCCTTGGCGATGTCGCCCCGCCCGACATCCCCATGGCCCCCGACGACGATGTCGCCATCTTCTACACCTCGGGCACAACCGGTCATCCCAAGGGCGCGGTGATCAGCCACCGCAACATCATCTCCAACATGCTCAATTCCGCCTCGGCGCAGGCGCGCGCTTTCCTGCGGCGGGGCGAAACGCCGCCCGCGCCCGATCCGAGCCTGCCGCAGAAATCATACTTGGTCTCGGTGCCATTCTTCCACGCCACCGGCTGCTTTGCGGTGATGATCCCGTTCCTGCTGGCCGGCAACAAGATGGTGCTGCAGCGCAAATGGGATGCCGAAGCAGCGCTGGCGCTGATCGAAAAGGAGCGCATTACCCATGTCGGGGGCGTGCCAACCATCGCCTGGCAATTGCTCACCCATCCACGCGCCGGCGAATTCGATCTCTCCTCGATTGAGAGCGTTGCTTATGGCGGGGCGCCGGCGGCGGCGGAACTGGTCAAGCTGATCAAGGCACGGTTTCCCAACTCAATCCCCGGCCAGGGCTGGGGCATGACTGAAACCTCCGCCACCGCGGTTTCCAACGGCGCCGAGGATTACGAGGCCAGACCCACCTCTACTGGCGTCTGCGCCGCGACTGGCGAAATCAGAATTGTCGGCGAGGGCGGCCAAGATTTGCCGCGCGGGGAGGTTGGCGAAATCTGGTACAAGGGCCCCATCGTGGTGCGCGGCTATTGGATGAAGCCCGAAGCAACAGCCGAGACCTTCGTCGATGGCTGGGTGAAGACCGGCGATCTCGCGCGCATGGACGAGGAAGGCTTCCTCTACATCGTCGACCGCGCCAAGGACATGCTGATCCGCGGCGGCGAAAACATCTATTGCGTCGAGGTCGAGAACGCCTTGTACGATCATCCCGCAGTGATGGACGCGGCCGTCATCGGCAGGCCGCACTTGACGCTCGGCGAAGAGCCGCTGGCGGTGGTGCATCTGAAGCCCGGCGCGGCCGTTACGAGCGAAGAACTGCGCCACCATTGCGCGCAAAAGATCGCCGCCTTCAAAGTGCCGGTGGACGTGGTGTTCTGGCCAGAAACGCTGCCCAGGAACGCGAACGGGAAGATTGTGAAGAAGGAGCTGAAGGCGAAGCTGGGTTCATCGCCGGCGCAACCCTCTCCCCCCGAGAGGGGGGAGAGGGCAGGGTGAGGGGGCGGCGCGGGCGTTTAGTGTTGTACACAATCCAGTCGCGCCACTTGCGGTTAATCTTGCAACCCCAGCGCTCCACCCTCACCCCACC
>DPWD01000395.1:557-682 GCA_003526465.1 Hyphomonadaceae bacterium | reverse complement strand
TGGTCGTGGAACGCTTTCCAGCCTTCGCGACCGCCGTGGGTTGCGATCCAATCCTCGCGCAGACGGCGGATCAGCAGCTTGCCCATGGTGTAGTTCAGATACGCGGGATCGTAGGTTCCGCGCGC
>DPWD01000395.1:0-402 GCA_003526465.1 Hyphomonadaceae bacterium | reverse complement strand
GCGCCCAGCCCTCGGCGTAGGCGTAACCGACGAACACGCGCCCGAACTGCAGCGGCGAGCGGTTGGCGTGCAGGAAATTGAGGAAGTGTCCGGGCCACACTTCGTGCACCGACACGAACAGCAATTCATTTTCACCCGGCACGAAATCGGCGCGCACGCGCGCGGGCCAGCTCGGATCGGGCGGGGCGATGTAATAGACCGACGGCAGATTGGTCTCGTACGGCCCCGGTATATCGATGTAGGCGAAGTTCTGGCGCGCGAAAGGCGGCGCTTCCTCGACTTGCGCTTCTTCCGTGCCCGGGATGGTGACGAGGTCCTGCTCGACCAGAAACGCGCGCAGGCCCGCAAGCTGCGCGCGCGCGCCTTCGACGGCGCCGCCTTGGGACTTCTGCGCGCCCATCC
>DPWD01000378.1:294-4086 GCA_003526465.1 Hyphomonadaceae bacterium | reverse complement strand
GCCTGGGGACTTGCTGGCTTTTCTGGCGGAGAAAAATTCCGTCCGGCTCCTGGGACCGCGCGAAGCGAACGCACGCGCGCCGACCGTGGCGCTGGTGACACGAGAACGCGGCGAGGATGTCGCGGCCAAGCTCGCGGCGCGCGGCATCATGTGCGGCGGCGGCAATTTCTACGGCGTGCGTTGCCTCGAAGCACAAGGCGTGGACCCCGATCACGGCGCGCTGCGCGTGAGCTTTGTGCACTATACATCGGAGCAGGAAGTGGCGAAGCTGATGGAGGCGTTGGAGGGGGCGGTTTGAGACGCGCGCATTAAGCGTTTGGAACAGACCTCCGGGTCTGTAATGATGGTGGCGTTTTCAAACTTGCGGTATGATCGCAGTCTGCGAGAGCGCCCTATGAGCTTCTACCACGACGGCCAGCGCGACATTCAGCGTCGGTTTGCCTCGACAGCGCTGGCCGACCGTCTGGAGCAAAAACTCGGGCGCAACCGCTTCACCGACGCCGACAAGAACTTTATCGAAGCAGCGAGCTTCTTCTTTCTCGCCACCGCCGATTCCGAAGGCCGGCCCGATTGCTCCTACAAGGGCGGGGCGTCGGGATTTGTGCGCGTGATCGCGCCGGACCTGCTGGTATTTCCAGATTATGACGGCAACGGCATGTTCCGCAGCTTGGGCAATATCGCCGTCAATCCCGCGGTGGGGTTGTTGTTCATCGCCATGAATGATGCGCCCAAGCGTTTGCGCGTGAACGGACGTGCGGTGCTCAGTCTTGACGATCCGCTGTTGCCCTCCTTCGTTGGCGCGCAAGCCATTGTGCGCGTCACGCCCGAACACATCTTCCCCAATTGCCCGCGCTACATCCACGATCTCGAACACGGGGCGTCTTCGCAATATGTCCCAAGCGCCGCGCCGCCCGTGGAGCCGGCCTGGAAAAGCTTCGCCGATTTCAAGGATGTCGTGCCGCCAAGGAAGGCGTAGCGGCCAACCTCCTCCGATAAGGCCACTCGATGCTTCGGTGCAGCGTCAGAGAACCCTCGCCCTCCTTTGGGAGGGAGAGGGCAGGGTGAGGGTGGAGCGCCGGCGTCAGGGATTGGCGCGGCGCGTAGCGTTAGGGTGCGAGTTCTGGAACACCGCGCTGCCTCCTCACCCTGCCCTCTCCCCCCTCTCGGGGGGCGAGGGTCCGGCTCTATCTGTTGGCCTCTTCGTTTTCATCCTCGGCGTTTCTTCTTGACTAGGTGCGTGCACAGCGCGACCACTTCAGAAAGAAATCGGGAGAGGTGGCAATGCCCGACAACGCGTTGGAACCGCAGTTCGCGTACTGGGAACCAGGGTCCGAGGAGCGCTACATCCGCATTTTCATGAGCCATCGCTGGGGGCAGGATCGCGAGCTGTACGAGCAGGTTCTGGGTCAGCTCCGCAGTCAAGGTCACCATATTGATGATGTTTCGCTAAACGAGCGGCAGCAGATCGCCGGGCCTCGCGGTGGGGATGTGCCCGACCTCAAGGTTCAGGCGGAGGTGGCAGCAAGAATATTCACGGCGGATATTGTGATTGTCGCGAGCCGGCCGGGGATAACCCGGTCTGATTGGGTGATGTGGGAGCTTCGAATTGCTGCAATTGGATACGGAGTTCCGATCTTGTTTTTGGATTTTGACAATCAACAGCGGCGAGCGGCCATTGTGGCGGAAGTCGCGGCATTAGCATTGCAGCACGATGTGTGTCAGCCGGTAGTCAGAGAAATTGTCCCGCGCGTGATCAAACTAGTGGGTGGGCGCCCCAGTTGGGGCACACGGCTTCAAGAGCGTGATCCGCACTTGCGCTTTCGCGGTCCGCCAATGCTTAGCGGAATAAGCAAGAAACTCCCCTATCGAGCCGCGCTACCGGACGTCTCCGCTCGTTGACGGCCTAGACTAGCCCACATCATCCACCGTGAGTAGCTGCGTGGCGAAGCGGAAGAGACGCCCGAGCGCGCGGGGTGAACAGGTGCGGAATGATGCCCCAGCGACCCCTCGACATTGAGATTTCATAAAGCTTGACGGCTGAACATTTATCCCCGTTTTTGATTCGGAGGGTTCTGTGTTCCATTGCGGTCAATTGGTTAAATTGCGCTCCGGTGGCGCTCTTATGACGGTCGAAAAAATTGATGGAGATCAGGTGAGTTGTATCTGGCAAGTCAATGGCGAGACCAAACGTGAACTCTTCACTGCCATCTTACTGAAGGACGCAACGGTCGGTCCGCAACCGCGACTGGCGATGACTGGAGTAGTCTTGGGGTGACGTTACACCAACCTGCTCTGCTCCACAGCCGCAGCAATAAAGCTCGCAAACAGCGGATGCGGCTCGAATGGCCGGCTCTTTAGTTCCGGGTGGTATTGCACGCCGATGAACCAGGGGTGGTCTTCGCGTTCGACGATTTCGGGCAGCACGCCGTCGGGGCTCATGCCGGAAAAGCGCAGGCCCGCCGCTTCCAGTTTTTCACGATAGCGGGTGTTGACTTCGTAGCGGTGGCGGTGGCGCTCGGATATCTCGGTGTCGCCATAGATGCGCGCGACGCGGCTTTCGGGTTCGAGCGTGGCGACATAGGCGCCGAGGCGCATGGTGCCGCCGAGATCGCCGGCGGCGCTGCGCTTTTCCAGTTCGTTGCCCTTGAGCCACTCTGTCATCAGGCCGACGATGGGATGTTTGGTCTCGCCGAATTCAGTTGAAGAAGCGCCCTTGAGTTTGGCTTGATTGCGCGCGGCTTCGATGCAGGCCATCTGCATGCCGAAGCAGATCCCGAAGAACGGCACCGCGCGTTCGCGCGCGAAGGTCACCGCCGCGATCTTGCCCTCCGCGCCGCGTTCGCCAAAGCCGCCGGGCACCAGCACGCCGTGCACGCCGTGCAGATCGCTGACCCAGCCTTCGCCGCGCTCCTCGAATTTTTCGCTCTCCACCCATCGTATGTCGACGCGCACATTGTTGGCGACCCCGCCATGGTGCAGCGCCTCGATCAAGGATTTGTAGGCGTCCTTCAGCTCTGTGTATTTGCCGACGACGGCGATGGTGACTTCGCCGTCCGGCGCCTTCATGCGTTTGACGATGTGCTCCCAACGCGCAAGGTCTGGCTGCGGGGCGACGCTGACGCCGAAATGTTTCAAGAGTTCGGTGTCAAAGCCAGCCGCGTGATAGGCGATGGGCGCTTCGTAGATGGTCTGCAGATCGCGCGCTTCGATCACCGCCGCTTCTCGCACATTGCAGAACAGCGCGATCTTGCGCTTCTCCTCTTCCGGGATCGGCCGGTCGCAGCGGCAGAGCAGGATATTCGGCTGGATGCCGATCGAGCGCAGCTCCTTGACGCTGTGTTGCGTCGGCTTGGTCTTCATCTCCCCGGCTGAGGGGATGTAGGGCAGCAGCGTCAAATGCACGAACGCGGCCTGCCCTGGATCGAGTTCCTGGCCTAATTGGCGGATCGCCTCGAAGAACGGCAGGCCCTCGATGTCGCCCACCGTGCCGCCTATTTCGCACAGCACGAAATCGGCGCCGCCGTGATCGGAGAGCACGAATTCCTTGATCGCGTTGGTGACGTGGGGGATCACCTGCACGGTGGCGCCGAGATAATCGCCGCGCCGCTCCTTCGCGATGATGTCCTGATAGATGCGCCCTGTGGTGATGTTGTCGGCTTGCGTGGCCGAGACGCCGGTGAAGCGCTCGTAATGGCCGAGGTCGAGATCGGTCTCCGCGCCATCGTCGGTGACGAACACTTCCCCGTGCTGGTAGGGGCTCATCGTGCCGGGATCGACGTTGAGATAGGGATC
>DPWD01000378.1:0-247 GCA_003526465.1 Hyphomonadaceae bacterium | reverse complement strand
GTAATGAACACGTAGCGCGCCATACAACTTCCAATTCGGAGGCGTACTGCCCCCGGCCCTGAGCCTTCTTTTTGGGCCCTATTGGTCCGGACCGGCGCGTTCGCGCCGCACCGCCTCAAGGCCTGCCCCAGCATTCACCGATTCGGGGGGCGTTTGCTCGGCTTCAAGCGGAGAAGTGCCCGCTCCCGAGGTGTTCGGCAGCACCAGGGCTGGCCGCGCCGCCGGGGCGGGCCGTGTCGAGGCCGGC
>DPWD01000216.1 GCA_003526465.1 Hyphomonadaceae bacterium | reverse complement strand
GCGCAAGCCGCCGCCAACATGAACTATTTGCGCGGCCTGCTGCGCGACAACCGCCGCTGGGGCGATCTGGGGCGGGCGGGGTAGCTTCGCGCCGAGCGCTACTGGTTCTTCATAATCTCGCCGACCTGAATCAGCGCCGGTCCGATGATGACCGCAAGCAGCACCGGCAGGAAGAACACGATCATCGGCACGGTGAGCTTCGGGGGCAGGGAGGCGGCCTTCTTCTCCGCCTCGGTCAGTCGCATGTCGCGGTTTTCCTTGGCCATGACCCTCAGCGCCTGGCCCACCGGCGTGCCGTATTTTTCCGCTTGCGTCAGCGCCATCGCCACCGCCTTGACGCCGGGATGGTTGGTGCGGCGCACCAGATTTTCATAAGCTTGGCGGCGCTCTGGAAGATAGGAAAGCTCCGCGGTGGTCAGCGCGAACTCTTCCGCCAACTCCACCGAGGCAGGCGCAATCTCCTGGCCGACGCGCTGCAGCGCCATTTCCACCGACATGCCTGCTTCCACGCAAATGAGCATCATGTCGAGGCTGTCGGGAAACGCCTCCATGATCTTGGTGCGGCGCTTGTCGGCGAGATTCTTCAAGTACAAATTTGGTGCATAGAAGCCGGCAGCGACCGCCCCGACCGCGGCCGCGAGCTTCATTTGCGGGGTGAGGTCCTGGCCAAGGAACACCACGTAAATGAGGGCCGCCACTCCAAAGCCGATCGGCAGCGCGGCGCGATAGAAATAGAACATGGTCTGCGCCGCGTGCCCGCGCAGACCGGCGCGAATGAGTTTTTCTTCCAACGTGTCGTCGGCCAGCGCCTTATTGAGGTTGAGCTTCTGCACCAGGCCTTTGGCCAGCTGGTTGGCGTCCTTGTGCTGGAGGCTGCCGCCGCGGGCCAGATCGGCGCGGCTCTTCTTGCGCAATTCCTCCCGCTTCTTGGCGACTTCCTTCAGGCGCGCCCCGAGCTTGTCGTCGGCCATGACCGGGGCGGCTAGCGTCACCACAGTGGCGAAGCACGCCGCCGCCGCAAGCGCGGCGGCTATGTTCATCGGGTCGGTGATGGTTTCGACAATGTCCATGACCGCCTCAGAACTTGAAATTGACCATCTTCTGCATGATGAAAATGCCCATCGCCATCATCACCGCGGCGCCCAGGAGGATGAGGTGCCCGGTTGGGTGGGTAAACAGCACCATGAGATATTCCGGACGGGTAAAATAGACCATGGCCATGACGGCGATGGGCAGCGAGCCGATGATCATGGCCGAGGCGTTGGCTTCCGCCGAGAGCGCCTTCACCTTCTCCTTCATCAGCTTGCGCGAGCGCAGCACGGCTGAGAGGTTGCCCAGCGATTCCGAGAGATTGCCGCCGGTCTTCTGTTGGATCACCAGCACGATCGAGAAGAAGTTCACTTCCGGCAGCGGCATGCGGTCGTACATGCGTTGCAGGCTCTGATCCAGCGGTACGCCCATGGTGGTGGAATCGCAGAGCGTCTGGAATTCCGTCCGCAAGGGTTCTGAGCTCTCCGTGGAGATGATGCGCAAACACTGGTTGAGCGGCAGTCCGGATTTGACGCCGCGCACGATCACGTCGATGGCGTCGGCGAGCAGATTGCTGAATTTCTTCTGGCGGCTGGACACCATGAAACCAAGCGCCCAGCGCGGCAGGCCGAGTCCGCCAATGAACAGGCCCGCCGCAGCGGCGATCGGGCCCTGCACCAGCAAGCCCGCGATCGCCGCAACCGCGCCAATCACCCCGGATGCGATCCAAAACGCGGTGGGCGTCACTGAAAGTCCCGCCTGCTCCAGCAGCCCCTTCACCGACAGGCGCCGCTTGCGCGATTGCTTTTCGCTCTGCGCCAGCTCTTTGAGCGCATCCTGGGTCGTCTGCTTTCGCTTTAGGGTGCTGGGGTCGATCACCGGCTTGCGTGCGCCACGCGCACCCGCCACCGCCTGCACGCGCTTATTGGAAGCTCTGCCTTCGCCGCCGCCGGCAAATGCAAGCCCAGCGCCGCCAATGGCGACGAATGCGAGCACGGCGGCGATAAGCGCGGGATCCATCAGGCTTGCTCCGCTTCGTCGAGGGCTTGGGCGAGTTCCTTTTCCAGGCCGAAATAGCGCGCGCGCTCCCAGAAGCGCGGACGCCCGACGCCGGTGCCGCGGTGGCGCCCAACAATCCGACCGTTCTGATCTTCGCCCTGGATTTCGTAGACCAGCAGATCCTGGGTGATGATGGTGTCGCCTTCGAGGCCCAGCACTTCGGTGATCTGGGTGATGCGGCGCGAGCCGTCGCGCAGGCGCGCGGCCTGGATCACGACATCGACAGCGGCGACGATGATTTCGCGGATGGTCTTGGCCGGCAGCGAGAAGCCGCCCATTGTGATCATGGATTCAAGACGCGAGAGCGCTTCGCGCGGTGTGTTGGCGTGCAGCGTGCCCATCGAGCCGTCGTGGCCGGTGTTCATCGCTTGCAGCAGATCGAACGCCTCCGGGCCGCGGACTTCGCCGACTATGATGCGTTCCGGGCGCATCCGCAGGCAGTTCTTGACCAGGTCGCGCATGGTCACCTGGCCGGTGCCCTCCAGATTGGGAGGGCGCGTTTCCAGCCGCACCACGTGGGGCTGCTGCAATTGCAGTTCGGCGGCGTCTTCGCAGGTAATCACGCGTTCGGTGGGATCGATGAAGGCGGTGAGCGTGTTGAGCAGGGTGGTCTTGCCCGAACCGGTTCCGCCCGAGATTAGCGTGTTGCAGCGGCAGGCGCCGATGATCTGCAAAATCTTGGCGCCGGAGGGCGAGACCGAGCCGAATTCCACGAGGTTGGAGAGCTTCAGCTTGTCCTTCTTGAACTTCCGGATGGTCAGCGTGGGGCCGTCGATGGCGAGCGGCGGGGCGATGACGTTGACGCGCGAACCGTCAGGCAGGCGCGCATCGCAAATCGGCGAACTCTCGTCAACGCGCCGGCCGACCTGGCTGACGATGCGCTGGCAGATATTCATCAGCTGGCCGTTGTCGCGGAAGCGGATTCCGGTCTTGGAGATCTTGCCGCTGACTTCGATGAACACGGCGTTGGCGCCGTTGACCATGATGTCGGCGATGTCGTCGCGCGCCAGCAGCGGCTCCAGGGGACCATAGCCCAGGACGTCGTTACAGATGTCCTCGAGCAGCTCTTCCTGCTCGGCAATGGACATGACAACGTTTTTGACCTGGATGATCTCGCTGAC
>DPWD01000067.1 GCA_003526465.1 Hyphomonadaceae bacterium | reverse complement strand
GCTTGCCGCCGCTGCGGGCGCCGCCCGCCTCCAGGTGCGGCGTAAACCACGCATAAGCGTCTTTGCCATTGGCGATGAGCTCGTAGCGCCAGGACGCGCGCCGGCGCCGGCGCAGATTTTCGACTCAGCCGGATTTGGCGCGGCAGCGCTCGCGGAGGCGTGGGGCGCGCTCGCGAAGCGCCGTCCGCTTTTGTCCGATGACCCCGATCGCATCACGTCGGCGGTTGGAGACGCCATCGAACACAGCGACGCGATTGTCATGATCGGCGGCGCTTCTGTTGGTCTCCACGATCATGCCCGCGGCGCGCTTCAAGCGCTTGGCTTTGATGGCCGTTTCACATCCGTTGCGGTCAAGCCCGGCAAACCCACTTGGTTTGGATATTGTCGCGATCGGCCGGTTCTCGGCTTGCCTGGCAATCCCGCCTCGGCGCTCGTGTGCGCGCGGCTCTTCTTGTGCCCGCTTATTGAAGGGATGCTTGGGCGCAACGGCCAAGACCCGTTGATGACGCATACCGCCTTCGTGGCGGAATCAATCCACGGCGGGGGCGGACGGGAGGAATATCTGCGCGCCGCCGTCACGCAGCGCCGCAATGGTTTGCTTTGCCTTAAACAAGCAGGCGATCAGGATTCCTCGCTGACATCGAGTCTTGCCGCCTCAAACGCGCTCATCCAGCGTCCCGCACACGCGCGCGCCGCAGCGGCGGGAGACGCTGTCGCGTTCCTCTATTGGCTAAGACGCGACGCGGGCGCCTGATCGCGCGATCGGACGCCGACGGACGCCTTGCTCTCAGGCGAGTGCGCAGGATTTTAGAGCTCGAGCGAGAGGACTATCGTCACCACATCCCCGTCGAAGATTTTTTCTCGCTTGCGCACATCGGCCTTCAGCGGAAGCAGGAAACCTTGCGTGCGCTTGTCTGGAAAGAGCGACGTCGCCCATGTCGTGGCGCCGACCGTCGCCGTCACCCGCACTGAACCAAAAGCTGGACGCGGACCCGGGGCCATGGCTTCGATTCTGCGAGACAAGTCTTGCGGCACGGTGACGAAACGCCAGGCGCCCGGCCCCGGATAGACCCACACTTTCGCGTCAAGAGAATACTTCAAATGATCAATCCTCTCTTGGTGTCTTGATCCCTCGCCACTCATGTAACCGGCTCCCGGCGGAGCGCGAAGCCGGTTTCAAAGGGACTTCGAATGCTGCGTGTTCTTGTTTTTCTGTTCTTTGCTCTGCCCTCGCTCGCGCACGCGGCTATTCCAGCGACGGCGGCTCGGGCCTGTGGCCTGACCGAGGCCGTACTCTCCGCCTCGCGTGCGGCAGCGCCGGTGCTGGCGCGTTTTGACGCCGAGGCCGCCTATGCTGACTGCGGCCAGGGCTCAATCCGCATCATCGAGTTCGCCGACTATTCTTGCCCCGCGCGCCGCGCGCTTCACTACCAACCCTGCCTGCTGATCGCCAATCGGGCGATTTCAGAAGCGACAGGTCAACCGCGCGGGCGAGAACGATTGCCCTCTTCAACGGGGGACCTCGCTGCTTCTCTCGGGACGGACCAGTTGGTGTTGGGCCACAACATGCCGTCGCCCTTGATGCGCAAGACCAGGGCATGGCCACGATCAGATAAGCATATGCCGGGCCGATCGAAATCGCCGCTGAGCATCTTGTTTCGTCGTGATCCACTAGCGAGCGCCCGTCGTCTTCGGTCTGGACGCGAAGTGATAGCTCACGCCAATGCCGCGCTTGAAGGCTTGCCTGAGCTAGAGCCAATCATTGGCTGCACACTCAAACCCCGGAAACTCTCCGCACACATTCGGTAACGCCAAGCGAGGGCGCCACGAAGCCATTGTTGGAAGCGGTGGTTTATTCCTGGAGAACACAATGCACGTATCGGATGTCCTAAGCGTGAAGAGTGCCGCAATCGTTTCCATTCGCGCCGATCGGCCGCTCACCGCCGCAATCGCATTGATGGCGAAGCATAAGGTAGGCTCGGTCATCGTGCTCGACCTCAGCAACCGCCCGCTTGGGATCGTCAGCGAGCCTGACATCGTGGCGACCATCAACAAATTGGGCGCAGAATGTCTTCACCAGGATACGCGTCTGGCCATGCGCGCGCCGCCGCCCAAATGCGCGCCAGAACATTCCGTTGGTGAGGCCCTTACCCACATGACGCGCGATCGCGTGCGCTATCTGCTCGTCGTCGACGGCGAGAATTTGCTCGGGTTGGTGTCCATCGGCGACCTCGTCAAAGCGCGCTTGGAGAGCACGGAGCTTGAGGCTCGGGTCCTGCGCGACATGGCTCGCGGCAAGCTCCTCGCCGGAGCCTGAAGCGCCGATCATCGTCCAGCTACGGGGGTCTCTTGAGGAGCGCGCGAGGCCTCACGTGTCCAGCATTGATCAACCGGAACCTTAGCTAAATGGTCATCCCTCTCGCAACGACACCATCCATCGTGTCGCCTCAACCCCGATCGGGCCTATGCTAGCTCGCACGCCTCTCAATGCGCTGAGAGCCTTTGAATGTCTCGCGCGCCATCGCAATCACACGGCAGCGGCCAAAGAACTCAGCGTTACAGTGTCGGCCCTCAGCCACCAGATGCGAAAACTCGAAAATGCGCTTGGCGCGCCCCTTGTTGTGACCACCGGCAAGCGCTTCGCTCTTACCGAGTCGGGACAGGCGCTCGCATTATCTCTCACCACCGGATTCGACCGCGTGCGTGAGGGCCTAGCCAACTTCGGACGATTTCGACCATTGCGCGTCTCCGTTTGTCCGCTTTTCGCGGGTGCACTGCTTGCGCCCCGCTGGCAGGCGCTCGAGGCGGCGATGGGCGAGGAGCTTGAACTTCGCCTGGATGCCTTACCCGCTCGGTCTTTGGGCGGCGAGATTGATGCCGCAGTCTGCGTCACCACGAATCGGCTCGCCTCGCACCGCAGGATCGATATCCACACAGCCCCGGCAGCGCCAGTTGCGGCGGCGCCGATCCGAGATGCTCTGCACAAAAATGGCGACAGCGTGCTGTGGCTCAGTTGCACGCATTGGAACGACGCGATCCTTCAATGGCGCGCCAAGGCGCCGTCCGCGGCACAACCTCGACGGTCGGTTAGCGCAGAAGGACTCGCCTCACTGCACACCGCATGTCTGCAAGGGGCGGGCGTCGCCATCCTGCCGGTCGATCTGATTCGCGGCGATTTGCAAAGTGGACGGCTTGTGGAGGCCTTCTCCGGCGCCCCGCATTTGGACGTTGTCTTCGCGCTTCACTTTCCGAGAGAAGCGCTCGAGCTCGACCGCATGAAACGGTTGGCGCGCGCAATCGTTCAGACGGCCAGGGCCAATTTGATGCAGGCTCCAACGTAGCTCGGCTCGCAATAGTCATCTTCATCAGCGACGCATCATCCAGTCGATGCAGGTCCAGCGGTGGTTGCGGCTGCAGCGTCGGCGTGGGCCAAGGTCTCTCCATGGTGATACGCGCGCCCTCGTAGCGCCTTGCGGCCGACGTTCTTTAGAGTGAAAGGGAACGTGTCTGGCCATCGACGTGTCAAGGCCGAGAGAGAGTCGCTTGGCCGCACGTCGTGGAGCCTCGCGCCATGGCCAAAGCTGCGCAGAAAATCAGTCTAAACTCATCCCGTGACATCCCCCTCAACAAGCTCGTCCTCAGTCAATCCAACATTCGCCGTCTCAAGGCGGGTGTTTCCATTGAGGAGCTTGCGGAAGACATCGCCCGCCGAGGTTTGCTTCAGTCGCTCCACGTCCGTCCGGTGCTCGACGCCGACGGCGGCGAGACCGGCATGTTCGAGATTCCGGCGGGCGGGCGGCGCTATCGCGCGCTTCAATTGCTCGTGAAGCAGAAACGGATGACGAAGACCCAGGCCGTTCCTTGCATAGTGAAGGAAGATGGTCTGGCGGAAGAAGATTCACTCGCTGAGAATTTGTGCCGTGAGGCGCTCCATCCGCTCGACCAATTTCGTGCCTTCCAGGAGCTACGCGAGAAGGGTTTGAGTGAAGACGACATCGCTGCGCGCTTCTTTGTTACACCGACAATTGTGAAACAGCGCCTTCGCCTCGCAGGTGTCTCGCCCAAATTGCTCGCGATCTATGGCGACGACGGCATGAGCCTGGAACAACTTACCGCCTTCTCCGTCACCACTGATCAACTGCGCCAGGAGCAGGTCTGGCAAAACGTCAGTCGATCTTACAATAAAGACCCATGGAGCATCCGCCGCCAACTCACTCAGAACACCGTGCCGAGCAACGATCGGCGCGCCATCTTCATCGGACTGGGAGCCTATGAAGCCGCCGACGGCTATGTCCTGCGCGATCTCTTCAGCCAAGACGGCGACGGATGGCTGCAGGATGTCGTGCTGTTGGAGCGCTTGGTCACCGAGAAGCTCAAGATTGAAGCCGAGAAAACTGCGGACGAGGGCTGGAAATGGATCGAGGTCGCCTTCGACTTTCCTTATGGTCATGCCGATGGTCTCCGCCAGATCGTTGGCGAGCCGCAAGAGATGACAGCAAAGGAAAGGAAGACATACGCAGCGCTCAAGGCGAAATACGATAAGCTCGAGGCCCAATATGAAGACGCCGATGAGCTGCCAGACGAGATCGATCAGCGCCTCGGTCAAATCGAAACCGTGTTACAGGCGTTCGACACTCGACCGAAGGTTTACGATCCCGCAGACATCGCTCGTGCGGGCGTGTTCATCAGCATCGGCCCCGACGGCGATCTCCTCGTCGAACGCGGGTACGTGCGCGCCGAGGACGAAACCTCCCCCCCGACGAGCGACGATGCCGACGACAACACCGACGCGAGCGAAGATAGCGCGCCGGCGGGCGCGACGCGCCGTACGATCGTCACGGTTGCGGGCGAGGAGGCAGACGACGATGAGGAAGACGGCGTCAAACCATTGCCAGATCGCCTGATCGCGGAATTGACGGCGTATCGAACGCTCGCGTTGAGGGATGCCCTCGCGGGCAATCCGCACGTCGCGCTAACTGCGCTTCTGCACCGGCTGTGCACCGACGCCTTCTTGTCCAGTCTCGGCGGTAAATGCCTGGAGGTTTCCGTCCAACGTGTCTCCTTCCCCGCGCAGACGCCCGAGTTGAAGCAATGTGCCGCGACGCAAGCGATCAGCACGCGCCACGATGCCTGGAGGGCCGACATGCCCAAGGATGAAGACGCGCTATGGGATTGGATCGCTGCGCTCGACAACGCCAGCCGTGCATCCTTGTTGGCCCATTGCGTCTCGCTCAGCGTCAACGCACTTTACGAACGAGGCGACCGCTACGGCGCTGGCCCGTCGCAGAACACCGTATCACGCCGGCTTGCACAAGCCGACCGACTATCAGCGGCGGTCGGACTCGATATGATCGAAGCCGGCTGGCGTCCCACAGTCGACAACTACTTGGGCCGCGTGCCGAAAGCGCGCATTCTTCAAGCGGTGCGCGAGGGCAAGGACGAGCAATCGGCGCAACTCATCGATCACTTGAAGAAGGCAGAGATGGCCAAGGAGGCAGAGCGCCTTCTCGGGGACAGTGGCTGGTTACCTGAGCCTTTGCGCCGCCGCGACGCGGGCGCCAGCGACACTACGCTGCCGGCGTTTCTGGCCGACGACGCGTCGACAGGCGCCGCACACACCGCCTGATCGCCCATCCTCTCGGCAATCTCAGAAAGCCCGGCCGCTCGCGCCGGGCTTTCTCCTTTTCGGAGACCAAGCATGACCGACCACGATGAATCCCCCGCGGCGCGCCGCCCCCAGAGGAAGAGAGGGGCCGGGGTCTCCGCGACGGACTTAGCCCGAGAAAAGTCTCGCGGTCCCCGTCGCGGAGGTTCAATCCATGTCCACCCCTTCTTGCCATCGCACCGACATCTACGCTCGCATCACCGCTGAAATCGTCGCCGCCGTTGAAGCCGGCGCGGGTGAATGGCGCATGCCCTGGCATCACGACGGCGCCACGGCGGCGCGACCCATCAATGTCGCAAGCAACAAGCCCTATCGCGGCATTAACATTCTCGCGCTCTGGACCGCCTCGCGAGCAAAGAGTTGCGGCGTCGGCCTCTGGGGCACGTACCGGCAATGGCTTGCGCTCGGCGCGCAGGTCCGCAAGGGCGAGCGCGCCGCAACCGTCGTCCTCTGGAAGCCGGTCAAGCCCCCTGGCGCTGGCGACGAAGACACACGAGGCGATGGAGGAGACGCGCCGCGCGGACAGCGGATGTTCGCGCGCAGCTTCTCCGTGTTCAACCTCCAGCAGGTCGATGGCTATACGCTTCCGACCGCCAACGTGCCGCCGGAAACCGAGCGACTTGCGTACGCCGAGGCCTTCATCACCAACCTTAAGATCAAAACCGAATTCGGCGGCGCGCGCGCCTTCTATCGCCCGTCTGACGACATGATCCGAATGCCGGCTTTCGGTGCGTTCGACAATGCGATCTCATTTTACGGCAGCTGGCTGCACGAACACGGCCATGCGAGCGGCGCAAAACATCGGCTCGACCGCGATCTCACCAGCGCTTACGGCACGCCCGCCTATGCACATGAAGAAATTGTCGTTGAGATTCTCAGCGGCATGATTCTCGCGGAGCTCGGCTTGGCCTATCATCCTCGTAAGGATCACGCCGCCTACATCTCGTCCTGGCTAGCCGCGCTTCAGGGTGATTCACGCGTGATTTTCCGCGCGGCCTCGAAAGCACAGCAAGCGGCCGATTGGATGCACGCCCAACAGCCTGGCGCCGCACTCGCCGCCGCCTGACGAGCGCACGCCGCCTAATCCCGCACTCCACTTCCATTTCTTCCCTATCGAGGCTTCCCATGACTGCGCTCGTCGCACCAGCCGCGTCCACGGCCGCAACAAACTTTGACGTTCATTCCACCAAGGCTGCGGGCATCATCGCCGCTGCACGACTTCTTTTGCCCTATCTCGAACGCGGGTCCCGCATCGATGCGACCATATTGCGCGCCACGATGGAGCAAGCGGTTGGCGGCGGCGATGCCGACGGCCAGTGGGACTGGAAAACTGCCTACGATGCATGCGAAGCCGCGACCGTCCTCTTTCTGCGCAAGTTCGGACCTGTCATGCGCCATCGCGCCGGTTCGCCCGCCGCCATGGCGGCGATGCTGGAGAAAATCAAAGCGCTCTTGCCCACGCACACGCGCCGCTCGAGTGAGAGCGAGACGCTGCAGCAGTTCTCGACGCCCACGCCAATGGGCTTAGCTGCCGCTACAGCCGCGGCGATGACACCCGGTGACTTGGTGCTGGAGCCCTCCGCGGGCACAGGCCTCCTCGCCATCTTCGCCGAACTCGCCGGCGCGCGGCTCGCACTTAACGAGATCGCCGAGACGCGCGCATCGCTGCTGTCCTTTCTCTTTCCGACCGTTCCGATCACGCGCTTCGACGCAGCTCAGATCGACGACCACCTCAACGCCGCCCTAGCGCCCAGCGTCATCCTGTTGAACCCGCCCTTCTCAGCGTTGGCGCACGTTGAGGGACGCATGCGCGACGCCGCGCTCCGCCATGTCGCCTCGGCGCTCGCGCGGCTGGCGCCCCGCGGACGCCTCGTCGCCATCATCGGCTCAAGTCTCTCGCCTGACAATCC
>DPWD01000246.1 GCA_003526465.1 Hyphomonadaceae bacterium | reverse complement strand
CGGCGCCGCGCGCGCGCGTTCCAGCTGCTCGGCGAAGGCGCGCGCGTACGGGTCGTGTGCCAGGGAAGAGTCGCGCCATGCGCTGCGACGTGGCGGCAGATCACCAGTGGCGGCGTGGAAGCGCGCTTGAATCTCGGGCTGCGAGAGATATTCGACCAAGGCCCACGCCAAGTCCTTGCGTGGCGAGTCGCGGAAAATCACCAGGCTCGATCCGCCCGCTGTCGACGCACCCGGTCCGTTCGGGCCAGGCAGGGGCGCGGTCATCCAGATCTCTTGGCGTTCCGCCGGCAAGCGGCGTTTGAATTCGCCGATATTCCACGGACCGGTGATATAGAACGAGAAATAGCCGCGATTGAACTCATTATAGAGGTTCGATATCTGATTGTTTGTCGCTGGCGGCGCCAAACCTTGCGCGAACATGTCCAAATAAAAGTGCAGCGCGCGCTTGAACCCATCGCTCCGGAAATTGCCGCGCGTGTTGCTTGCGGCCAGCAAAGGTTCATCCTGTTGCAGCCCAAGCGCCAACAGCGGTTCGAACTCGTTCAGAGGCAGAAGGATCGCATAATTCCCCGCCCCTGCTTGGCGCTTCACGTTTCGCAACACCTCGATCCATTCGCTCCAATTCGCCGGCGGCGCGCGATAGCCCGCGGCTTCAAGCAGATCGCGCCGATAGAACAGAACACGGGTATCGACATACCAGGGAACGCCGAACAATCGCTCGCCAAACAGGTTGGTGCGCCATATGCCGGGGAAATAGTCGCCGCTGTCGATTGTCGCGGAAGCTTCAACGCGGGCGTCCAGCTCATCGAGCGCCCCCAGCGCCGCGAATTCCGGAATCCAAGTGTTTCCGAGCTGGGCGATGTCCGGAAGCGAGCGGCCGACGAATGCGGTCAGCAATCGTTCGTGCGCCGCGGTCCAAGGCAGGGTCTGCACTTCGACGCGAACGCCAGGATGCGCGCGCTCGAAATCGGGCAACAGCTCCGCCACAACTTCGCCTTCGCGCCCCATCGCCCAAAAGGTCAGCACGGATGGATCGCGAGACGATGGCGTGCACGCGGCGGCGCACGATCCCGCCAATGCCTTGATCACCGTCCGGCGCGCCGGCGATAGCAAGGGAGTTGCTCTTTTCATGGCGCCGCGGCGAGCCATCCGCCGGAAAATCCGGCTCGTTCGAGACCGCGGCGCATGGGCGCACTCCTGCGCATGACCTTCCAAATGAAGCCGGAGCGCCAGTTTTCGATCATGCAAACGATCGGCCCCTGGTCGATGCCGAGATAATCTCCATCGACCCAGCCAACGCCATCGACGATGCGCCCGTGCAGCAGGTTGGCGCCGCGGTCGCGCAGCGTCGGGTTGAACGAATCCAGAAAGCCATAGTTTGTGTAAATCGTTTCTCCATAGCGGCGATGGATTTCCTTGAGCGCGGGAATTGTGATCTCGGGGGCAAAGGGGATCGATCCCGCGAGCGCGGTTGGCGCCAGCGTGCCGTCGTCTCGATCGCCCGGGCCACGCGCCGAATAGCTGAAGAATTCGCGCCTGCGTCCATCGACCTCGCGGATGAAATCGCCCGGCCCGTCGCAGGCGGTGAGACCAAACACGCTCGCGCCATAGGCGCGGAAGCCGCCGGGATTGGCGATGGCGTAGGCTTGCTGCGCATAGGTGGCGCGCCGGCTGTTCTCGAAATAGTCAGCGCCCTTGCCACGCATGAGGGCATCCTGGATGCCGCGAAAATCGACCCAGATGTGGCTGTACTGGTGTCCGAATAGCGGCGGGAACTGCAAGTGCGGCTCGCCCCAACGCGCGCCCCATTGCGGCCCGAACCGCGATGTCCACGCCTCCCAGGCGCCGTCGGGCAGCGGGTGCGCGGGCGAGCCTAGGCCGAGCACATAGACCAGCGCGCCCTCGTTGTAGACATCCCAATCGGAAATGCCGAAGCGGCCGCCAGCTTCCGGCTTCCAGCTCATGCCGACCAGGGGCGGGCGCGGGCGAAGCCAGCTCCACTCGACGCGGCTATAGATGTCATCCGCCAGACGGCGAACCTCGCGCTCCTGCACCGAGGCGCCGTCGAAATAACTTTGAGCGAACAGAACGCCGCCGAGCAGCAGCGTGGTGTCGATGCTCGAAAGCTCGACCTGTCCGAAGCGCATGCCCGAGCGCGCGTCGAGAAAATGGTAGAAGAAGCCGCGGTGGCCGATGACGCCGCTCTCCGATGGGCCTTGCGGCGCATCATGAAAGAAGCGCAGCGTGTTCAACGTGCGCTCCAGCGCTTGGGCGCGGCTGATCCAACCGCGCTCGGCGCCGACGCCGTAGACGGTAAGCGCGAATCCTACAGCCGCGACGGAGCAAAAGGTCGGCGTGGGCCAGCGATCGGGGGTGAGGCCGGTGTCGGCCGGCGTTTGTTCCCAAAACCAGCGAAAGGTGCGTTCCTGGAGTTCGGCGATGAACGGGTCGTCGCGATCAAACGAGGAGGACTCGGTCGGACGCGGCGCGGCCCCTTGAGCGCAACCGAGCAACGCCAGGGACCCCAGTGCGAAGGTTCGCCGCTGCATCGCCGCCTCTAAACCGAAGGGGGCGCGGGTGACGCGCCCCCTCTTCCCTATAGCACTTCCCCTACCAGCGCGCGCGCGCGCCGATCTGGAAGCTGCGGCCCTGCACCACTTGGTTGAACGGCTGCCCGAACGGCCCGCACGTGCATTGCTCGATATTCGGGTTGTTGACGCGGTCGGTGGCGTTGATCACGTCGAGGAATAGTTCCACCCGATGTTCCTCCTCGAAGTCAAAGTATTTCGAGAACCGCAGGTCGACCTGATGGAAGGGATCCCTGCGCCCTTCGTTCCAGCCCGGAGGATTCGGGCCGAAAATGTGGAACGGCGTGCCCGATCCATAGGTGTAGATGCCAGAGAGCCTAGTATTCCATGGCAAATCCACCAAGCCGGAGGTGACCAGACGATGGCGCTCATCGTTCGCGGCGTCAAAGGTCGGCGTCATATCGGTCCGAGCATAGTCGAAATCGAACGGCGCCGTGTTGGTGTCGCGGCTGCCATTCTGGGTCGCATGGCTCAGCGTGTAGGAGACCGACAGACTCCAACCGGATTCCTCCGTGTAGGCTTTGTCAGCGGTCAGATACAGCGCATCGAACTCGCGCTCCTGATCGTGTTCCGAAATGAAGATGAGATTACGGAATTCTGGGAAGCCCAACGACGACGGCGTCGGGCCGCCGAAACGCACGGTCCCGCTGTTGGGGTTGAGCGGATCGACGCCAAGATTGCCGATATGCCATTGGAACCCGTTGCGGCTTTCCGCGTGCGACAATGTCGCCGACAATCGCCAATCGCCCAGACGCTGGCGGATGCCGATGTTGAACTGGTCGGTGACCGGCGGCTCGGCGCCGTTCTTGATCAGGAACACCTCGCCCGCACCAGGATTGGCGTTGATCAACGGCTGCAGCCCAGCTGGCGTCAAGAAAGCCGGGTTAAACATGATCGTACCGGGACGCAGTCCATCCGCCGAGAAGAAGAACTCGTGCCTGACCTGCGTTGGCTTGAAGCGTTCGTCGAAGGCGAAATTGTACGGGATGCGATCATAGTAACGCCCGGCGCCGCCGAAGATCACGGTGCTTTCGTCGCCGGCGCTGGAGAGATCGTACGAGAAGCCGAGCCGCGGCTGCCATGCGCCTGTAAACGCCTCGCGGCTGCCATCACTGATATAGTCGGCTGTGTTGAACGGCACGGTATAGCCGGGCAGCGTGCGATAGGCGTTGAGAAGCCCCACGATTCTGGCGGGCGTGGTGTAATCGTTATTGTAGGCGTTGTCCTCGTAATCCCAGCGCAGGCCGAGGTTCACCTCCAATCTGTCGGTCACCCCCCAATTGTCTTGGACGTAGAAGCCGTAGACTGTGTTGTCGACATCGACCGCCGGGACCGGCGAGCCGATAACCACGCGCACGGGAATGGCATTGCTGCCGTTGATCTCCGGGCGTCCATCCACGTCGTAGAAGAAGAACGGATTGCGGTTGAATTCCTTGCTGACGTTGTAATTGTTGAACGCGATGCGTCCGCCGATCTGGATTTGATGTTCGCCGTTCCATTGAATCTCCGGCAGCGTGAAATCGTCCCTGAGCGTGGTCGTGCGTTGGGTGATGTCCTGATTGCTGTCGCGCCCACCGAGCCGGATGATCGTGGTGTCTTCGTTGAACACATTGAACTGGAAGCCGGGCGTCGTGCCGTCGTTGTCGCGGTACACGATGTGCGCTTCGCCGATGTCGCTGAAGTTCTGCGCGGTGGGATTGTAGGTGCTTTCCAGGAAGTCGAGCTGCGCGAGATTGGACCAATTGTCCCCCTGCCAGTCATGGCGCAAATTGTACTTGGTTTCGGTGATGTCGAGCACGTTGGCGCGCTCGGCCGCATCCTGGCCACCCACGTCGCGGATGTCGCGCTCGTCGCGATAACTGGCGCTGAAATCGACGTGCTGGTTGGGGGCGGGCTGCCAGCTCAGCTTGCCGAAGAAGATGTCTTCCTCGAACGGTGTCGCCACCGTGCCCTCGAATTGTCCGAAGCGCGCCGCGTAGCCGGTTCGTCCCAGGAACACCGAACTGAACTTGTCGTCCTGCCGGCCCTCGTAAGTGCCGAAGAAGTGCAGGCGGTCGGTTACGATCGGGCCGCCAATGGCGAAGCCGTACTGGCGCCGCTCGGTCTCGGGATCGGGAGAAGTATTGCCGCCGAGATGGTGAAAGCTGACCGCGTCGCTGGGCTGGTAGGTGGCGAAGCCCTCGATTTCGAACTCGTTCGTCCCCGAGCGCGTCACCGAGGTGATGATCGTCGATGAGGATTGATCGTATTGTGCGCTGAAATTCTGCGTCAGGACGCGGAACTCCTGCACGCCCAATTGCGGGAACGGATTGCCGCGGCTGTCATCCTGGCCGGAAACGCCGCCATCGATGATCTGCGCCTTCTGGCTCTGGCCGTCGATGAAGACGTTGGCGGAAAGCGGGTTTTGGCCGCCGCCCGAGAAGGTCACTTCCCCGGTCGCTTCTTGCGATGTGCGCACGCCCGGCGCCAAAGCGGCGAAATTGACGAAATTGCGCGTTGTCTGCGGCAGTCCTTCTATCTGTTCCCTCGTGACGTTGGTGCCGACTTCCGACGTGGTGGGATCGTCGAGGCGCCGTGCGGTCACGACGATTTCGTCTTCTTCCACCCCGAGCAGATCGAGGCGGGCGGTCTGGCCGACCAGAACGCGAACGCGCCGCGTTGTGGTTTCACCGTTCGCCGTTACGGTGATTTCGTAAGTGCCGGGCTGCAGGCCCAGCAGAGCGAAGTCGCCGTCAGCGTCGGCAGTGTCGCTCGTTGTGAACCCGCTATCGACATTGCGCGCAACGACTCGCGCATTCGGCGCCGCTTCGCCGCGGACGCCCGATGAGGCGGTTTGCGCCTGCGCCGCGCCGGCCAGGACAAGCGAGAGGGCGATCCCGCTGATTGACGCGCCCAATAGCGACCGAAACTTGTACCCACTCATGACTTAAACTCCCCTTGTTTTCCTTTTGCTGCTGTCGGATTCCCTGCATCCCGACGATCCCCGGACAATCAATTCCGGCGGAAGTGTTTCGGCGGTTGCGGGGGCCATGTTTGGGCTCGCGAACGCGCCCGCCAACTTCTCGAACGCGACGCCGCCCAAGCGGGCGATGTCCACGCGTATGGTGGTCAAACCTGGAGACACGTACGAAGCGATCGGGATATCGTCGAAGCCCGCCACCGCCACTTGCCCCGGCACCGCGATCCCAGCCTCCGCAAATGCCGACAAACAACCGATCGCCATCATATCGTTGAGCGCGAAAACAGCGTCCGGCAGCGCACCCGCGCTGGCCAATTGCCGCACCGCGGCCCGTCCGGATTCCTCGGAGAAATCGCCGTGTAGAATTGGCCCCGCCTCGAGGCCCAACCTGCGCAGCGCATTGCGGTAGCCCCGCAGCCGCTCGTCGGCGTCGAAATTGCCCTTGGGCCCCTTGACGAGTGCGATGCGCCGGTGTCCGCGCTCGAACAAATGCTCGACCATCGCTTCGGCGCCGCGGCAATTGTCGATATTGATCGTTGGAAATCGCTTCGTCGTCCCGCGCATGTTCATCAAGACAACCGGCAATTTGCCGGTCAGACATTCCGAAACGACGCGTTCATTGAGGTGGGGCGACATGACAATCATGCCATCGACTCTTCCGCGCATGGCGTGAAGAACGGCGACCGCCTCGTCGGCGTCGCCGTGCGAACTCGAAACGAAGAGGTGCAACCCTTTC
Organism: Hyphomonadaceae bacterium; assembly: GCA_003526465.1. Lineage (GTDB taxonomy): Bacteria > Pseudomonadota > Alphaproteobacteria > Caulobacterales > Aquidulcibacteraceae > Vitreimonas. Next base: position 384 of record DPWD01000246.1, on the reverse strand, counting down.
GAGCGAGCGCCAATGTCCACACCACGAATAAGCTCGGAGAAGAACTCCCCATAGACATCCGGGAGCAGCACGCCGACCATGCCCGTGCGCCGCGTGATTAAGCTGCGTGCGCCCACGTGCGGCACGTAACGCAGGCGCTTTGCCGCATCCAGAACGCGCGTGCGCGTCCCCGCCGCAACACTGTCGGATCCGTTTAAGGCGCGGGACGCCGAAGCGACCGATACATCGGCCTCGCGCGCCACATCCCTTATGGTGGCGGCGCGCTTGACGCCCGCGGCTTTCATTGCAGCCGCCCTGGCGGGCGCTGGCGTCGGAAGGCATGCAGGCCGCGCGCGTGGCTCGGAGGGGGCCGGCCGCCATTCTGGCTGCCGCCTTGCCGAACTA
>DPWD01000323.1 GCA_003526465.1 Hyphomonadaceae bacterium | reverse complement strand
TAGGATCCATTTCGATCAATCTATCTCCGAGCACTTTATCGGCGATGCAGACCGTTTGCGCCAGGTGTTGGTCAATCTCACGTCGAACGCGGTGAAATTCACCGATGCCGGCGCTGTCACTCTAACGATTTCATCCGACGGCGAGGCTCCAGGCGAACAAACGATCTCCATTTCGGTCCAAGATTCGGGTATCGGCGTCCCCCCAGACCGGCGGGACGCAATCTTCGAGCGCTTCGTTCGGCTCACGGAAGGCCAACGCAATGCTGGCGGCAGCGGCCTCGGCCTCGCGATCGCCAAGAACCTGGTTGAAGCCATGGGTGGATCGATCGGCGTGGAAAGCGAAGTTGGAAAGGGCTCCACTTTTCGCGTAACCGTGACTTTGCAAACCGCTTCCGCTTCCGCTTCCGCTTCCGCTTCCGCTTCCGCTTCCGCTTCCGCTGTTAGGCGTATTCTCGTCGTCGATGACGTGGACCTCAATCGCGAACTGGCGCAAACCATGCTCGAACTCGCCGGGCACAAAGTCGAAACGGCGTCCGATGGCGCCGGCGCGGTCGCTCTCAGCGAACATACGAAATTCGACATCATCTTCATGGATGTGCAAATGCCGGGCATGGACGGGCTGGCGGCGACGCAAGCCATCCGCGCCGGCGACGGGCCTTGCGCGGACGCGCCGATCGTGGCGCTCACCGCCGGCGCGCTGCCGGAACAGGTCGCGTCCTATCTGCTCGCAGGCATGAATGGTCACCTGCTAAAGCCACTACTCGACGACGATTTTCTGCGCGCGGTCGCGGCGTGGACAAATGTGCCCGAACCTTCGCTGAGTGCGCCAGCGGGATTTGTCCAGGAACTCAGCGCGCGTTTCGCCGCGCGCCTGGTTGAAGATCGAGCCGACCTGCATGCCGCGTTGCGCGCTAACCCTGAGCAGCCGGACATACGTTCACTGGTGCACCGGGTGGCGGGTTCGGCGGGTTCCTTTGGATTTGAGGAAATCGGGGCCCTGGCGCTCGCCTTGGACGAAGCGCTGGCGCTGGGGAAAGCGATCCTGCCTGGCGATGTGGCTAGGTTGCTGGAGGCTATCGATGCGGCGATTGGGAGGTCGGAAAATCGCCCTGCGGCATGAGGTTGGTCGCCGGCTGGCGTAGAGATTCGCAGCTTCTTCGCAGCAGCGTGAATTCGTTCCGCGGGCGGGCCGAATTTAGGCTTTGGCAGGGGTGCGCGTGAGATTGCTCCGTCCGAGTGGGGAACAAGCTCGTGAACACGGCGCGTTTATCTTCTGGCAACAAGCGGCTTGGCGCCGCCATGGTCGTTGAGGACGACGAACACATGCGCGCCTTGTTGGCCGGTTTGGTTCGTCAACTCGGTTTTGAACGCTTGATTGAGGTCGCGCGAATAGACCAGGCGCTTGGTGTTCTGGAAAGCAATGATGTTGAGCTGGCGCTGATCGACCTCTGCCTGGACGAGGAAGACGGAACCGCGCTCATCGCCGCGATCAGGTCGCACCGACGCACCGGTATTCCAGCCATGCCGATTGTGGCTGTCTCGGCCACATCGACGCTGTCCCGTGTCGAACAAGCCATTGCAGCCGGGGCGGACGCGTTTATCGCCAAACCGTTTTCGGTGGCAAGCGTGCAACGGAGCGTGACCCTGGCCTGCGTGAAGCGACAACTCACCAAGACGCCGAAGCAAGACGTTCTCGACACAATTCGCCTGTTTGATCGCCAGGACTCTTTCGTGGACATCGACTGACGCGCCGTTTTTTCCGTCTGCAATCTCAAATCCAGCACTGGTCTTACGATGCCGCCTTCACCCATTCTGGTCGTGGACGACGACCCGCTCCTGCTCCTGCTGTTGGAGCATAAGCTGCGCGGCGCTGGCCACGCCGTCGCCACGGCCCCTGACGGCCTCGCCGCATTGGAGGCGATTCCAATCGTCAAGCCCGGCATCGTCGTGCTGGACGCACTCATGCCGCGCATGGACGGTTTTGAAGTCCTGCGCCGCATCAAAAGCGATGCGTCGCTGAGCCACTTGCGCATCATTATGCTGACGGTCTTGCGCCATCAGGACGATGTCGTCGGCGCGCTCAAAATTGGCGCTGACGATTTTCTGGTGAAGCCCTTCATCCCCGACGAATTGCTTGCGCGTGTCGCCCGCCTAGCCCCCAGTGCGGCGGCCTGACCATGCTCCCCTTTGCCATGGCCATCTGCCAGTCGCTTGCCGGGCCTGCCGACGCCGTGGCGGCGGCGGCGCCTTGGCGCATCGATATCAACATCGCCCAAAGCGAACTGACCGAGGACTTGCCGGCATGGCGGGAGACTTTGCTGGCCGTCGGCCGGGGTTTCAACGATGGCTGGGCGGCGACGGCGCGGTTGGAAGCGAGTGAGCGCTTTGACCGCAACGATCTCTATGGCGAAGTGCGGGTGGACCGGGCGCTTGGCGAGGCCTCGTCCGCGTACTTGACGCTTGGCCTTGGCCCAGGCGCGGAGTTTCGCCCCGAGGCTGCTTTCCGGTTCGGGGGCGCGGCGTGGGTCGCTGGCTCGCATGACGCGCGAACCACGCTGCAAATCGACTTGGATTGGGCGCGCTATAGCCGCGCCGGCGAAATACAAACGCTGAAGGTCGGCGTCGAGCGATGGTTTGCGGACGGCCGCGCTTCGCTCAATGGCCGATGGATCGGCCTGCTTGATGATGCCAGAGAGAAGCGCACGGGCTTTTCCATCGGCGGCAGCTGGCGCACACATGATCGCCTTGATCTCCGCTTCATCTATGCGGACGCGCCTGAATCCGATCAAGGGTTGACTGTGGACGTGCGTACGCTCGCCTTGGGCGCCACGCTGGAAGTGAGCGATGCCTTTTCGCTGCGCGCTTGGGTCACAAGCGAAGAACGCGTGGCCTATGACCGCTCGGAGCTGTCGCTTGGCGCGGCATGGCGGCTGTGAGCCCATGGCTTGGCTCGCGCTTCTGTGGGCTTATGCCCTTAGTCTAGTCGCGGTCTCGATCACGAGTATGACAGCGCTGGTTCTGAGGCGGCTCCTGCGAGAACGCGCCGACGCGCGCCGTTTAATGCATCGTCAAGCCCTCATTGTGGCGCTGCTCGCGCCGATCGCTGAATCCAGCGGACGCGCGGCGCCGTTGGCGGCTCTTGATGGCGAAACAGCCGCGGAAACGCTGTTGGAGATTTTGACGCTCGTTCGCGGCGTCGAGCGCGAGCGGATCATCGAGACAGCAAGGGACAGGGGCGCCCCGCCCGTTCTGCGCAGGCAATTGGCGAAGGGGGGCGTTCGCACGCGCATCCTCGCTGCCGAAGCGCTTGGTTTCTTTCCGGAGGCGGAGACCCTCCGCGCATTGCGACGAGCCGAACAGGATATGGACGCGCGCGTTCAAGTGGCGGCGTTGAAATCGATGGTCGAGCTTGGCGCGCCATTCTCGATCGATGATTTGTTGGCGCGCATCGGCGCGGGGAGCCGCCTGTCATCCCTGGTTAGCGTGCTGCGGATGGCGGTGGCTTCGCAACCGACCGAGGCGATAGGCGCGCTATCGCGCCCTGGTTTGCCTACGCCGGTTCGCATCGCCTTGATCGACTCGCTCGCAGCGACGCATGTGAGCGGCAGCGTTGACACGATCGCGGCGCTCACGGACGACGAAAACATCGAAGTAAGAGCGGCGGCGATCCAGGCGCTCGGCGTGCTGGCGCATTCCACCTGCGCGTCCATCATCGCCAAAGCGTTGAGCGACCAGGACTGGCGCATCCGATTGAAGGCCGCCGAGGCGGCCGGTCGGCTTGGTTTGGTTGAGTTTTCCGAGCCGCTCTGCGCCTTACTGTCGGACGAAATCTGGTGGGTTCGCTTTCGCGCGTCAGAGGCCTTGGCGGCGCTGGGCGAAAAAGGCATTGCCGCCCTGCGCGCGGCGGCGAGCGGTGGGCAAGACAGCGCCCGCCGCGCCGCTGCTTTGGCGTTGCTAGAGCGCGCTGCCGCATGAACATTGACCTTCCCCAATTAGCAGCGGCATGCGCTCACTATCTGGCATGGATTGTGATCGGCGTGGGGCTATTGCAGAGCCTCATCCATGTGGTCCAGTTGGCGCTCGCCGCGCGGGCTCTGGCGGCCAATCCGCCGGAAACGCAATCTAGGGTCCAGACTCATTAAA
>DPWD01000107.1 GCA_003526465.1 Hyphomonadaceae bacterium | reverse complement strand
CGGCAACAGAAGCCGGGGGATTTTTCTCCCGCTGGTTTTCCACAAGCACGATGCGTCACGCGCTCTAGCGCTGAACTTTGCGCGCATGGCGCGTGCGATGCCGGGATTTTCCGTTGTTGTGCAAACGCTTGGAGCGTTCCTCACAGGCGCCGCTCGCGTCATGCGCGAACATCGCAACGCGTGCGGCGCTGTTATTGCATTGCGGCTGCGAACTGCAGTTCGTCGCAAACGTTTCGCCTGCTGACGTTGGAAACGTTGATGTTTTCGCGCCCTGTGGATGAACAATTGACTGCCCGAAATGAGCCATTATGGGTTCATCCGGGAGCCAAGGAGGGGCGGCTGTGGCCGACGACATGATCGGGTACGAACAGCTGATGCAAGACGCGCTTCGCAGCGTCGTTCGCGCAGCGTTGCAAGAAGCCGCCAGCCCGCGTGGCCTGCCCGGCAAGCACCATTTCTACATCACGTTTCGCACGCGCGCGCCCGGCGTCGTCCTTCCCGACCACATGCTCGCGCGCTATCCGGACGACATGACGATCGTGCTTGAGCATCAATTCTGGGATCTTGAAGTTTACCAGGATCGCTTCCGCGTGATGCTGAAATTCAACGGCACGCCGCACGCCATCGTCATTCCTTTCCTGGCGATCACGCGGTTCTTCGATCCGTCCGTGAAGTTCGGCCTGCAGTTCGACCAGCGGGACGAGGCGAGGGAGCGGATCGCCGAAGTTCCGCCTGTGCTGGAAGACGCGCCAGAGGAACGCGCGCCCGAAGCGAGCGCGGTGGTCAGCCTCGACGCGTTCCGCAAGAAGTGAGCGACGCGGATAAGCCAGCTGCTAGCGACGCGGATTTGCTCGCGCGCTTCCGCAGTTCGTCAAACCGGCCCCGCGGCTCTGATACGCTCGGCTTCGAGATGGTGAGCGTCAACCAGGCCGAGATGCGCGTCGAAGCGCTCTTCAACGCGGACGCGGCGTTCACCAATCCGATGGGCCAGATCCAGGGCGGCTATCTCTGCGCCATGCTCGATGACGTGATGAGCCTCGCCGGCGTCGTCACCTCCGGCATGACGCATGTGATGCCGACGCTGGAAATGAAAACGAGTTTCCTACGTCCCGCCATACCGGGCCAGAAGCTGCGCGCCATCGGCCGCGTGGTGAAATGGGGCAGGACCATCGCCTTTACGGCCGGCGAACTTTACGATTCCGAGGGCCGTTTGCTTGCAACCGCGACAGGCACGGCCATGCCCGCGCCGTTTGCGAAGTTCAAGAAATAATCGCCTCGCGCCGCCACGCGCGGACCACGATTGAATCGCGCGCGCCCGCCCGCCGCTCACATACGAGCCGCGCGATCTGGCTGTCATCGAAGAATACGAAACCCTTGAGCGCGTCGAGCAGCGCCTTGGCGAGATTGTCGAGATCGAGACCCGGAGCCTCGCCAGCATATTCCAGGATTAGCTCGACCTCGAAATCGCCCCAGCGCGGACGGATGGCGAATTCCTTGCGGAAGAATTCGTAGACCAAGGGCTTGTAGACCCGCGCCTGTGTGGTGATCTCGTCAATGGCGAACTCAATGCCGCCGGCGATCTCCCGCGCCCGCACCTTGCCGCGTCCGGTCCATGTCTCCCCCAGCATTTCCCCACCTTCCGGCTTGATCGCCGCAATCGTCCCCCATATCCCCTGGGAAGCATAGATTCCTCAAGGCGCTCCCATGAAAACCCGCACCGAAACCGACACCTTCGGCCCGATCGAGGTCGAAGCCGACAAATACTGGGGCGCGCAGGCGCAGCGCTCGCTGCAGAATTTCAAGATCGGCGAGGAGAAGATGCCCGCGCCGGTCGTGCGCGCGCTTGGCATCGTCAAGCGCGCCGCAGCCGAAACCAATATGGCGCTCGGCCTGCTCAAGCCGGAAATTGGCGAGCCGATCGTGCGCGCCGCCCAGGAGGTGATCGAAGGCAAGCTCAACGCGCATTTCCCGCTGGCGGTGTGGCAGACCGGCTCCGGCACGCAATCGAACATGAACGCCAACGAAGTGATCTCCAACCGCGCCATCGAGATGCTGGGCGGCGAGATGGGCTCGAAAAAGCCGGTGCATCCCAACGATCACGTTAATATGAGCCAAAGCTCGAACGACACCTTCCCCACCGCAATGCACATCGCCTGCGCCGAGGAGATCGAGCACCGATTGCTGCCGGCGCTGCAAAAGCTGCGCAACGCCTTGAACGACAAGGCCCAAGCCTGGAAGCAAATAATCAAGATTGGGCGCACCCATACGCAAGACGCGACGCCGATCACCTTGGGCCAGGAGTTTTCAGGTTACGCCCAACAGATCGAGAACGGCATCGCGCGCGTAGCTGGCGCGCAGCCACTGCTGATGCAACTCGCGCAGGGCGGCACCGCCGTAGGCACCGGGCTCAACGCCCCCATCGGTTTTGCGGAAAAGGTGGCCGAGCGGATCGCGGCCATCGCGCAATTGAAGTTCACCTCGGCGCCGAACAAGTTCGAGGCGATGGCCGCCCACGACGCCATGGTGTTTTCGCATGGCGCCATCAACACGGTGGCGGCGTCCTTGTTCAAGATCGCCAACGACATCCGTTTCCTGGGTTCTGGGCCCCGCGCGGGCCTGGGTGAATTGATGCTGCCCGAAAACGAACCCGGCTCTTCGATCATGCCCGGCAAGGTCAATCCGACCCAATGCGAGGCCTTGACCCAGGTGTGCGTCCAGGTGTTCGGCAATCACGCCGCCATTACTTTTGCCGGCGCCAGCGGCCATTTCGAACTCAACGTTTTCAACCCCGTCATGGCGTACAATTTCCTGCAAAGCGTGCGGCTGGTCGCGGATGCCTGCGTGAGCTTCACAGACAATTGCGTGCTCGGGATCGAGCCGAGGTTGGAAAACATCAAAGCCGGCCTGGAGCGTTCGCTGATGCTTATCACCGCGCTTGCCCCCAAATACGGTTACGACCGCGCCGCAAAGATCGCCAAGACGGCCCATAAGAACGGGACCACGCTGCGCGAAGAGGCGCTCAAAGACGGCGTCTCGGCCGAAGATTTCGACGCCATAGTTCGTCCAGAAAAGATGATCGGGCCGGGCTGAAGCGGGCAATTTGCCAGTTTTTTGTTGCGCTTGATCCGGATCAAAGGCCAGCGGGCGCGCCTCATGCACATAAATGTCGCGGGTCGCACGCCACTTATTCCATTGTGCGTCAACACGACGCGCCTAAATGAGAGTGCATGGCGGACATTGTGAACCTGCGGCGCGCACGCAAAGCCAAAGCGCGCACGGAAGCGGAAGTTAAAGCTCAAGCGAGCCGCATCCAGCACGGACGCAGCAAAGCGGAGCAGAAATTGTCAGAGGCGCAGAATGATGTCGCAAACCGCAAGCTCGATGCTCACAAGCGTGGAACGCCCGATCAGAATGACTAATGGCGCGCTGCAGAAGCGCTCCATGCGCATTGCCGGACATCGCACTTCGATCGCGCTCGAAGCCGAATTCTGGCGCGCGCTTGAACAGATCGCCGCCACGCGCGGGCTAAGCATGCCAACGCTGATCGCCTCGATTGACCAGAAGCGCGCCGCCAGCGCGCCCGAGGCGTCGCTCGCCTCCGCTGTGCGCGTGTACGTGCTGCAGAACAAGATCTAACCGGTCGCGAACGCGCTAAGCGTCGCTTCCAGGGCTAGTTGTCGCCCGGCGGAGCTTGCATCGCGCGCACCCTGACCCACGCCGGCAGCGCTTCAAGCGCCGCATACCAGCGCGCGATGTTGGGATAGGCGTCGAGCGAGACCTTTGCCTGCTCCATCGCGCTGAGCGACGCCCCAAGCGAAAAATCCGCGAGCGTGAGGCGACCGCCACAAACGAAACTTCTGCCGGCCAGGTGCGCGTTCAAAATCGATGCCGCGGCGTTGAATTTTTCCAAGCCTTTGGCGACCTCCGATGGGTCGGGCCCTTCGCCGCGCACGATGCCCTTCACCAAATTCTCCCACAACAGGATCACGAACGCGGGATCCCATGTGGTGGATTCCCAGAACAACCAACGCATCACGTCGGCGCGCTGGCGCGCGTCGGCGGGGAGCAATCCACCGCTGGGCGCCTTCTCGGCGAGATACTGAATAATGGCGTTGGATTCCCAAAGCTTGAGATCGCCGTCTTCCAGCACCGGCATCTTCTTGTTCGGGTTCATGGCGACAAAATCGGGTCGATGCTGCGCGCCCTTGAACAGATCGCAGAACACGTACTCGTAATCCGCGCCCACCTGCTCGGCCACCGCCAGCGCCTTGAAGGCCCGCGGGCTCAACGGGAACGCATGAATTTTGATGGACATCTCCGCTCTCCCTCAGATGCGCCCGGCGAGATCGCCGAAACGCTGGTTGAACACCGTTTCCCAACCGTTGTTGTAATTGTCGCGCATCTTGGCGGCCTCTTCGCCCATGCGCTCCCAGTTTTCGTGCGTGAGCGTAACGCGGCAGCTGGCTTCGCTCAGTGGCGCGAAGCGCACGGAAACGAGCGTGGCCTGTTCGGCGGGACGGCCCATTGTCCATTGCATCGCGAAGTGCGCGCCGGGCTCGTAGACGTCGACCTCGCCCCAATCGAGTTCGCGGCCATCGTTGAGCGTCTCATAGATGCGCCCGCCGACGCGCGGTTCGACGGTGACGCTGGTCGTAACCTCGCCGGCGGCTGTCTTGGCGCGCGTGTGCGTCGCCAACGGCCACCAGGCGCTCATCTCCGCCGTGAAAACACGAAAGGCCTCCGCCGCTGAACGGCGCACGTCAATGGTTTTGACAACAGGCGCGATTTCGACAACGCTCATTGCTCCTTCTCCGCATGATCCTTGAAGCGCGCGAGCGCCTCGTCCCAAAAGCTATCGAGCCACTCGCGCAACTCGACGAGGCCCTCGGCGTGGATGCGATAGATACGCGCCGTGCCGCGCGGCTGGTCGCGCACCAGGCCGGCCTGCTTCAGCGCCTTTAGATGCTGCGACACGGCCGGGCGGCTCACCGGCAGACCCTTCGCGATCTCGCCCACGCTTGCGGGCCCCACGCGCAGGCGCTCGAACACCGCGCGGCGGGTGGGGTCGGCGAGGGAGGCGAGGGCCA
>DPWD01000115.1:1334-4466 GCA_003526465.1 Hyphomonadaceae bacterium | reverse complement strand
GCCTTCGCGTTCGCCCAAGGCGGTGAGCGCGCGGCCGATCTCCTGCTGCGCGGCGCCCCAGGCGCCGGGGTCGGTAGTGCGGTCGACCTTGTCGAGATAATACTGACGCGCATCGAGCGACTTCTGCAGCCACTTCACGTGCCCGCCGCGCTCGCCCAGGCTCAAGGCGCCGGAAGCGAAATCGGAGAGTATCTCGAGCTGCAGCCCTTCGCTCAGTTCGTTGCCGCGCGCCTCGACCATCTGGTCGAGCGCTTCGACGATCGGATGCAGGCGCTCGGGCTTGTAATCCTGCGGGCGATGCAGAACCGGGCGCGCTTTCCGCGCCAGCGCGAACGCAAGCGCGCGCTGCACCAATTCATCCGGGCGCCCGGTTTTCCAGGCGAGTTCGATTTCCTGCACTTCGTGCGTGCGCCCGTAGGACGGCAAAGTAAGAATGCGCAGATCGAGCCGCCCGGACAAGGTGCGTTTGCCCCACACAATCACGTCCGCAGCCGAACGCTCAAGCGCGGCCGCGGCTTCAACGGCAATGCGCCGGCGAGGTTCGTGATGGGCGGTGGAAGGCAGCGTCTTCAGGCGCAGCGGAAACAGGTCGACTTGGACATTCTGCTCAAACGAGAACAGACCGAAATTGTCCTCGATCGCTTCCTTCATCTCTTGCCTGAGCAGGCCGCCGCCGCCGGCGATCTCGCCGATCAGCACCAGGGCGCGGTGATCCTTGCCGCGCTTGAGCGCCTGGGCGCGCAGCGCCATGCGCGCCGCGCTGCTGGCCGCACCCATGCCGCTCAACATCCAGAACACGCTGATGATCACCGCGGCCAAGCCCATGGCCATGAACAGCATGAACACGTTCGGCGATTGCACGAACGCGTCTTGGAACTCCCCCGGCAAGAGGCGCATCAGCCGTGACGCCCAATCTGGCGTTTCGGCCGCAGCTGCAAAATTAACCATAAATACGTCCGTGGCCCGCAGCGAGCCGTCATCTTTCTAGCACTGGGGCGCGCTGGGGCACAACGGGTGACGGCGCCCAGCGGGCGCCTATGTTTCGCCCCATTCATGCAAAGCGCAAGCTCAATTCCCGCCGCGCGCGTTGCGGACGGCGTCAGCCATGCCCTGGAGATTGTTCAGATCGAGCACTTGCACGCCCGGCGGTAGATCAAACAGATCCGCGCTTTGGGCGCCGCGTTCGACGCTGGTCGTCTCCCAGACCGTGCGCCCCGAATCGGTGGCGGCGAGGAGGATGCCGTCGCTGGTGACGCATGCGGTCTTCACCGCGCCATTTTCGGTGCGGGTCCATTGCGAGCCGGTCTCGCCCGCCGCCGAACACGGCCCAGTTCGGGTTGCGCTCGACGCCAGATCCGCGCTCCAAGCCGAAGCGGGATCCTTGAATTGCTCCATATTGGTCATGCGCATGGCGACCTGGCGGCCAGCGGCGTTGGAAATGATGAAGCTCTCGCCGGTTTCGCCATTGGTGACGATCGTGGACGCCCCTCCGGGCGCGTTGACCTCCATGCGCAGTTTGGCGCCCGAGCGGATCATCACCATCGGAATTGTGCGCCCGCCGTCGTCGGTAATGGTGGCTTCCGCGCGATAAGAAGCGCTGGCCAAGTTCGGAAACGCTGCGTCAGAGTTCTGTTCCGCTTGCGGCGCCGGCGCGCTAGGGTTGCAGGCGGCGATGCTTATGGCGGCAATGAGGGCGAAGGCGGCATTGCGCATGGGGCGGGCTCCTAAGGGGGAGGCTGAGCTTCTATCAGGCGCTGGCATGGGAGCAAATGCGGCTTCCGCCCGTCGCAAAAATTCGCCGCCTCTTGTCCCTTAGCGCTTTTGCCGCTTGCCCAGACCGGGGCCAAGCGGCCAAAATCGCGCCAAAGCAAGCCGCCGGCGCCGTCGGGTCCGGCGTGCGCGATCTCCAGGAGTTGTTATGAGAACCTATGCCCTCGCCGCCATTCTGCTCGCCACCACCGCCATGACTGGCTGCGCCACCGCGCCGGCCGGCGAGAACGCCAGCACGGCGGCAACGTCGCCAGCCTACGCTGCCGCTCAGGCCGAGGTCGCGCGCTTGGCGGGGCAGGCGAACGAGAACATATTGCTGAAACCTTGGAGCGGTCCCCACGGCGGCGTGCCTCCCTGGGATCAGGCCAATCCCGAACTCGTGCCCGCCGCACTCGAACTGGGCATTGCATTACAAACCGCGGAAGTGAATGCGATCGCCGCCAACCCAGCCGCGCCGACCTTCGACAACACCATGGCCGCGCTCGAAGACGCCGGCCGCCACCTTGGCCGCGCAACGACGATCTTCGGCGTCATGACCGACAATGTCAGCAACGAGGCGATCCAGACGTTGGAGGCCGAATGGTCGCCCAAGATCACCGCCGCTTTCGATGCGATCACCTTCAACCGCCCGCTGTTCGCGCGCGTGCACGATCTCTACGGGCGCCGCGCCGAACTCGGCCTCACGCCCGAGCAGATGCGCCTCCTGGAACGCACGCACATCGCCTTTGTGCGCAATGGCGCGCTGCTCGATGAAGCGGGCCGCGCGCGTCTCGCCGCCATCGATGAGCGCCTGTCCGTGCTCGGCACGCAATTCCAGCAGAATATGGTGGCCGATACCGCCGCCTGGACGCTCGAATTGCGCGGCGAAGCCGATATGGCCGGGCTTCCCCAATCGCTGCGCGACGCCGCGCGCCAGGCTGGCGAAGGCCGTGAACGGCCTGGAACTTATCTCATCACGCTGCAGCGTTCGAGCGTCGAGCCTTTCTTGACCTATTCCACGCGCCGCGATCTGCGCGAGCGCGCCTTCCGCGCCTGGGCCGCGCGCGGCGATAACGCCAATCAGTACAATAACGGCGCCATCATTCGCGAGGTCGCGCAATTGCGGCTGGAGAAAGCGCGCCTGCTCGGCTTTGAAAGCTGGGCCCATTATCAGGTCGCCGATCGCATGGCCGAAACGCCGGATCGCGCCCGCGATCTCATGATGCGCGTGTGGCGTCCCGCGCTCGCCGCCGTAAACGCGGACCGCGCGCGCCTGCAGGCGATCATCGATCGTGAGCGCGGCGGATTCCAACTCGCCGCCTGGGACTGGCGCTTTTACGCGGAGCGGTTGAGACAGGCCGAATACAATCTCTCGGAAACGGA
>DPWD01000115.1:0-1223 GCA_003526465.1 Hyphomonadaceae bacterium | reverse complement strand
TATTTCCTCGATCCCTATGCGCGGCCGACCAAGGATAGCGGCGCCTGGATGAATTCCTGGCGCGATCAGCATCGGCTCGGCGGCGAGGTGCTGCCGATCGTCTACAACTGCCTCAATTATTCGCCGAGCGCGCCCGGCCAGCCGACGCTGCTGACCTGGGATGACGCGACAACGCTGTTTCACGAGTTCGGCCATTCCATGCATGGCCTTTTGTCGAACGTGACCTATCCCACGCTCTCGGGAACCAATGTCGCGCGCGACTTCGTGGAATTCCCCAGCCAGGTCTATGAGCACTGGCTCTCCACCGATCCGATCCTGACGCGCTACGCCGTCAATGCGCAGGGCCAAGCGATCCCGCGCGATCTCGTGGAGCGCATCCGCCGCGCCGACACCTTCAATCAGGGCTGGTCAACGGTCGAGTTCCTCGCCTCCGGCATCGTCGAGATGGATTTGGCGCTGCTAACCAACGTGCCGGCCGATTTCGACATGAACGCCTTTGAGCGCGACCGGCTCGCCGCGCTCGACATGCCGCGTGAGATCATCATGCGCCATCGCCTACCGCATTTCGGGCACGTCTTCACCAACGATTACTCGGCCGGCTATTACGGCTATCTCTGGGCCGAGGTGTTGGAAGAGGACGCCTATGGCGCGTTCACCGAAACCGGCAATCCGTTCGATCCCGCCACGGCGCAACGCTTCTGCGATTTCATCTTCTGCTCGGGCAATCTGCGCACGCCGATGGAATCCTTCGTCGGGTTCCGCGGCCGCGAACCGCGCGAGGAGCCGCTACTGCGCTCGCGCGGCTTTCCGGTGACCACGCAGGCGGCCGGCGGGCGCTGAAAACATCGCCGCGCCCCCTCCCCTTTGCGGGGAGGGGACGCGGCGTTGCGCTTGGACCATTGCGGCGGCGGCGGGTTTGTGAGCGCCCAATCCCCCGCCGCGCCGCGCTAAGAGCCAGCAAAATCAACGAACTTGCGCGGATTTGACAAAACTTGTCCCCCACCTTCGCCGGCGCCCCATACTCGCCTTGTCCCGCCGCGAGCGGAGGTCGTTCCGGATCAGACCGAAATCGGCGGTGGGAGGCGGATGAGCGTGAGCGCGTCCCCCGCGCAAGCGGGAAGGGCGCGATGAGCCGGCGGTGCACTGAAACCGTCGGGGTCCGGGAGCGGATCTGAACCGCCCCGCACGCGGCCGGCCTCCGGCGCAGGAGTTAAAACCTCCCC
>DPWD01000093.1:3318-3487 GCA_003526465.1 Hyphomonadaceae bacterium | reverse complement strand
GGGCAAGTGCGGCTGGGGTAGCGACGGGACCCTTCCTCCGGGTTGGCATCACAAAGCCGTAGGTCAACAAATCCTTAACCGGCGCAGCGTCCAGTGCGCCTATGTTCGAACGACGCATTCTCGTCACTGGCGGCTCAGGCTTTCTAGGCTCGCATCTGTGCGACCGCCT
>DPWD01000093.1:0-3169 GCA_003526465.1 Hyphomonadaceae bacterium | reverse complement strand
CAGACCACCAAGACCAGCGTGCATGGCGCCATCAATATGCTCGGCCTCGCCAAGCGTTTGCGCGCGCGCATCTTTCAGGCGTCCACCTCGGAGGTGTACGGCGACCCCGACGTGCATCCGCAGCCCGAGGAATATTGGGGGCGCGTCAATCCGATCGGCGTGCGCTCGTGTTATGATGAAGGCAAACGCTGCGCGGAGACCTTGTTCTTCGACTATCACCGCCAGCACGGACTCGACATCAAGGTCGCGCGCATCTTCAACACCTACGGGCCACGCATGCATCCCAACGATGGCCGCGTGGTGTCGAACTTCATCGTGCAGGCGCTGAAGGGCGAGGACATCACGCTTTACGGCGACGGCCAGCAGACGCGCTCGTTCTGCTATGTCGACGATCTGATTGATGCGTTCCTGGCGTTCATGGACGCGCCGAAGGAACTCACCGGCCCGATCAATCTCGGCAATCCGAACGAATTCACCATCCGCGAACTGGCGGAGAACGTGATCGATCTAACAGGTTCGAAATCGAAACTCGTGTTTCGCCCGCTGCCCAGCGACGACCCCAAGCAGCGCCAACCCAACATCGCCAAGGCCCGCGAGCACCTGGGCTGGGAACCCCACGTGCAATTGCGCGACGGCCTGATGCGCACGATCGCGTATTTCGAAGGCCTGGTGCGCGAACGCGATCCGCTGATTTTCGGGCGGGAGGCTGCGGCCGGGACGGGGAAGCCAGGGCACTCGGTCGCCGAGCTTCAGGCGCGGGCGGCGCGGTTTGGGCGGTGAGCTTCGGGGGCGGCCGTTGTTCGCCGATCTCTGTCGCTCACCGCATCACTCCAATCGGACGCAGTCTAGCTCGGCCGCCGGCGCGCCGATGGCTTCGTCACTGCGATCGTGCGAAGAGAAATGCATGACGGTCACGCTTGAATCACCGCGTCTCATTTTACGCGTACCAACCGAAGCCGATCTCGATGGGTGGGCCGGGTTCGACGCCGATGCGCGCGCCACGCGATTTTTCGGGGGACCTAAGAACCGCGGGCAAGCCTGGGAGATGCTCGCCTCGAACGCGGGCATGTGGTCACTCCGTGGTTGCGGACTGTTCTCTGTCTTCGAGAAAGAGAGTGGACAATGGGTTGGGCGCGTAGGTCCCTGGAAACCTGAAGCGGCGACTGCGGAAATCGGCTGGGCGATCCTTCCCTCACGCTGGGGACGCGGTTATGCGACCGAAGCTGCGGCCGCCACGATCGATTGGGTCATCGATCACTTGCGCTGGAGCGAGATCGCCCACTGCATAGACACCGACAACACGCAATCAATCGCGGTCGCGCACCGTCTTGGCGCCAAATGGTTGCGCGTCGCCCATGACGCCCATGGCAAGGAAACACAGGTCTATGGGCAGACCGCGGAGCAGTACCGGTCCCTCTGATGATCCTGATGATCCTGATGATTGGGGGAAACAAGGTTTTGACGCTTGGAGGTGCAATCGGCTGTGAGAAGTCGGTTCGCTACTCCGGCGCCCTGCGGACAAGGCCTGCCCTCAAGAGTGGCTCGATAACTTCGCTTGCGCGACACGCGCGCTAAGCAACCCATCCGGCTCGATAGGGCCCAAATGACGACGTCCGCGGATTCCGTCATTCCGGGTCGGCCGCAGGCCGAGCCCGGAACCCAGGGGATCGAAGAACCGTGTCGTTGCCCCCGGGTTCCGGATCGCGCTCCGCGCGTCCGGAATGACGGTGTTGTTTGAGTAACTGAGGTTTGTGGGTGAGCGCAGCACTTACTCCCTCCACCTCGCAAAAAACCCCGCATTCTGCGCGCGCGCTTCTTCCGCGAACAGACCCGCTTCAACGCTAACCCCCGCCGCACGCAGGCGTTCGACGCCTGTGCCTGAGGCAAACGGGTGCGGATCGCTTGCGGCGATCACCACGCGCGCGATGCCGGCTTGGATGAGCAGGTCCGCGCACGAAGGCGCGCCGTTGCTGCGTTTCGCGCACGGCTCCAGCGTGACGTAAGCCGTGGCGCCGCGCACGGTTTGCCTGGAAGGCGGCGAAGCCTGACCGGGGAGCCGCCATAGAGAGATGCTCGAGAGGACTATGCCTATCCACTTGTCAATCCTGACACAGCAATTGCTAGGCCGTGAAGTCATAAAAGGCGGGTGGTCAACGGTCCTTTTGCTGGAAACCAATTTCGGCTCAGAATGAGCTGTTGCGCAGCCGACCCTCGTAATCACGTTTGCCGAGCGGCACGCCTCGCGAGCGCAGGATGTTGTATGCGGTGACGGCGTGGAAATGAAAGTTGGGCAGCGAGAAGGAAAGAAGGAAAGTCTCCGGCGTGAAAGCGTGTTGTCGCGGCGCCCAGGGCCTCCAGGAGCGATCATTTTCGTCGAGTGGGCGGTGGAGGGTAATGTTCAGCGCCTTGCCGGCCCAGCCATTGACCTCGGCTGGCGTGAGCGCTTCCAGCGCCACTATCGCCTCATCGACCAACGCCCGCAGCCCGGCGAAAGGCATCGCCCCGATTAGCGCCGGCGGAGCGAAGACGCCGGTCTTCACCGCTTCAAGCCCCCACACCGAATGATGCGTCAGGGCTTCGATCTGGAAGTGAAACGGCGCCATGTCTGCGATCAGTCGCGCATCCACGAAGACGCCCGGGTCGGCGCCGGTCTCGGCGCAATGCTTCGCGGCGCGCTGAAGGAAGCCCGCGACGGCCCTAATGGTTTGCAGGAATGTCGGCACGCTGAGGTCGTAGAGTGATGTCCGCATTGCCTTCCTCTCTCGAGCGCTTCTGGCTCCGGGCTCATGAGCCTACGGCCTAGTTTGGCGCCTCCCAACACCTTTTCGTGAAGCACGACAATGTGTGCCGACTTCGCCATCGCCGCGCCGCAGATTGGCCGCGTTCGGCGCGCTCGACTATACGGGAGCCGTGTCCGGACGGGTTTGGAGGGACGTCCATGAAAACCACTACGTTGTGGCGCGCGAGTCTTGCGCTGTGCGCGCTCACGCTCGCCGCCTGCGCGGGGCAATCGACGCAAACAAGCAGCACCGAGGATGAGATCATCGTCACCGGCAGCCAAACCGATGAGGCCCGCCGACCCGCGCGTCCAGAGCAGCGAATCCCCTCCCCTGATCTCGCCGCCCCACCCGCGCCGCCGCCGCAAGCGATGCTGGAGTCGTTCGCCGGC
>DPWD01000219.1:235-2922 GCA_003526465.1 Hyphomonadaceae bacterium | reverse complement strand
GGCCGAAACGATGGTCTCGCGCCCAAGTTCGCGAAGCGCCGCCAGCGCAAATCCGACGCAGGCGCCCACCCCGCTCCAGAACAATACGGCATTGGCGTCCAAGCTGCGCTCGGCCATCGCCACCAGCAGCCCCAAGGCCGCCACCGCCGCCGCCACGCCCAGGAAAAGCCAGCCTTGCCGGCGCACCGCGCCGGAAATACGCCGGCTTGTTTCCGCACCGGGATTGTGGGGCTTGCGCGGCGCATAGGCCGGCCCAGTGAAGGCTTGCCGCGCTTTGGGCCGTGTGAGGTTCAACCCTGTCATCTCCGGCCCCAACCTTTGGCCATGCAGAATCTAGTCTGCCAAAATGGCCATACTGCGCCAAGCCAGTGGTAGGGGCGCGCTTGTTCCCGGCGCCGGCGCGGTTTACACCGCGCCCGAACACTGAGTGAGGAGAGCGCAATGGCGCAGAGCAACGCGCAAGAGGTAAGCGGACACATGGATATTCAGGACCAGCGGGACACCTTCCATGGCTTTCTGATGGCCACGCTATGGACCTGCGCCTTGATCGCGCAGGGCGTGGCGCTCGGCGCCGTGGCGTTCGCCATGGGCTACGGCTGGTGGTCGGGCATGCTGGCGTTCGTGGCGATCGGGGTTGCGGTGGCGCTGCTGTTTCGCATGTCGGGTGCGTTCTGGGCGGTGCAGATTGGGCTCTGGGTGCTGATGGCGATTGGCGGGGCCATCGTGACCGGCGTCTCCGGCATGACGGGTTGATTCCTTGCGCATAGCCATCCTCAAGGAGAGCGCGCCAAGCGAGACGCGGGTCGCGGCGACGCCCGATACGGTGAAAAAGATCATCGCCGCTGGGCACAGCGTCGTGGTTCAGGCGGGCGCGGGCGTGAGCGCCAGTGTAACCGACGAGGCCTTCAAAGCCGCAGGCGGCGAGATCGCTGCCGATGGCGGCGTCGCGAGCGCCGATCTGGTGCTGAAGGTGCGCCGCCCGAGCGATGCCGAGATCGGGGCGATGAGGGCGGGCGCTGGCT
Organism: Hyphomonadaceae bacterium; assembly: GCA_003526465.1. Taxonomy (GTDB): domain Bacteria; phylum Pseudomonadota; class Alphaproteobacteria; order Caulobacterales; family Aquidulcibacteraceae; genus Vitreimonas. The sequence continues at coordinate 1,900 of DPWD01000219.1, read as the reverse complement.
TCGTCTCGTTGCTCGATCCTTATGGCGACAGGGGCGTGATCGAGAAACTGGCGAAGGCCAAGATCGATGCGCTGGCGATGGAATTCATCCCCCGCATCTCACGCGCGCAGAGCATGGACGCGCTGTCCTCGCAAGCCAATCTCGCCGGTTATCGCGCCGTGATCGAGGCCGCTGCGCTCTACGGTCGCGCGTTTCCGATGATGATGACGGCCGCGGGCACCATCGCCGCCGCGCGCGTGTTTATCATGGGCGTGGGCGTCGCGGGCCTGCAGGCGATCGCCACGGCGCGGCGGCTGGGTGCGGTGGTCAGCGCCACCGACGTCAGGCCCGCGACCAANNGCCATCGTCTCGGCGACCGACGTCAGGCCCGCGACCAAGGAACAAGTCGCTTCGCTGGGCGCGAAATTCGTCGCTGTCGAAGACGAGGAATTCAAGCAGGCCGAAACTGCCGCCGGCTACGCCAAACCGATGAGCGCGGAATATCAGGCCAAGCAGGCGGCTTTGATTACCGAACACATCGCCAAACAAGACATCGTCATCACTACGGCGCTGATCCCGGGGCGCGCTGCTCCAGTCCTTGTCACCGAAGCGCAGGCGAAATCGATGAAGCCGGGCTCGGTGATCGTCGATCTCGCGGTGGCGCAGGGCGGCAATTGCCCGCTTTCGAAGCCGGACGAACTGGCCGAAATCGGCGGCGTCAAGATCATGGGTTACACCAACCTGCCCGCGCGTCTGCCGGCGGATTCTTCTTCGCTCTATGCGCGCAATTTTCTGGCGCTCTTGCCTCTGCTCGCGGACAAGGAGACCAAGGCTTTCGCGCCGCATTGGGACGACGAAATCATTCAGGGCGCCATGCTCTCACGCGGCGGCGCGCTCGTGCATCCGCTGTTTGCGCCGAAGAGTGCGGCATGAGTGCAACCTATCTTGGACCGCCGGCGTCCCCGCCGGCGAGGACGCCGGCGGTCCAAGCATGAACGACGCCGACTTTGCCCGCCGCTATTACGAAGCGTGGAACAAGCGCGATCTTGAAGCCATCCTTGCGCTCTATGGCGACGACATCGAGTTTTCCTCGCCCTACATCGCAGCGCTCGGGTTTTCGCCCGATGGCGTGATCCACGGCAAGGGCATGCTGCGCGCCTATTTCGAGAAAGCGCTCGAACGCGCGCCACAACTGACCTTCACACCGGAAGCGCTCTGCGTGGGCGCGCGCGGGCATACGCTTGTCTATCGCAATCATCGCGGCGAACGCGCGGCGGAAACCCACGAGATGGATGGGATCGGCTTGGTCGTGCGCGCCGATGCGACGTATGCGACGGAATAGGGGACGCGATATGGGTAGGCTCATTCCAGCTGTCATTATTGGCGCTACGCTTCTGGCGTCTCCCGCCCGTGCGCAATCTCCGGAGGCAAGCCAGGCGCAGGATCTCACTAATTGCGCCGGCGCGGTGGCCGCGCTCGGCGGTTATGACGTGCTGACGTTCGCGGGCAATGAGAGCAATGAGTGGGGCGCGGTGTTGGCGCGCATCATGGCGGCGATGAACCGCGAACCGGGTGTTGAGGGCATGACCGGGCGTTACGCGGCTAGTGCTGCGCGCGGCTTCTGGGCCGAGCGCCCGCGCGCCGAACAGGAAGCGCAGGCGCGAAGCTGCCGCGAACGCTTCGGGA
>DPWD01000219.1:0-164 GCA_003526465.1 Hyphomonadaceae bacterium | reverse complement strand
GTCACCAACGCGATCTCCTCGGTGATCGTCGTCGGCGCGCTGATCGCGGCGGCCGCGAATGCGGGGATGGAGGGCGGCTGGACCGCCAAGGGCGCGGGCGCGCTCGCTGTTGCGCTGGCCAGCGTCAACATTTTTGGCGGGTTCCTGGTCACCCAGCGCATGCT